>JAJTBM010000328.1 GCA_021286885.1 Rhodocyclales bacterium | reverse complement strand
TAGCCCCCCAAGCGCCTGCGCCCGCCCCTGCCGCAGCACTACCCGCGCCTGCCACGCCGCCCCTGGCTGGCAGCGACACGCCGGCTGCGCCCTCCTCGTCTCCCATCAAACCCTGACCCATGTCCCACAATTTGAATGCTGCGGGGGCCCCAGCCCTCGCCCGGCAGCCCGTTGAACTGGCCGGGCTGCGCCGCCGTCTGGCGAGCATGCTGTACGAAAGTCTGCTGCTGCTGGGCGTGCTTGCCCTCACTTTTATGGTTCCGTTGCTGATTGTTGGCGTCGGAATGGAATACACCCCTCCCGGCAGCGTGCTGTGGATCTACATCTTTGTGGTGCTGGGCCTGTATTTTTTGTGGTACTGGCGCCAAGGCGGCCAGACCCTGGCCATGCAGACCTGGAAATTGCGCCTGGTGAACATCGATGGTGAGCCCATCGGCCTAAAACAAGGCTGGCTGCGCTACGCCCTGGCCTGGCCCTGTGTGCTGTTTTTTGGCGTGGGCCTGATCTGGGCTGTGCTGGACCGAGATCGGCAATTCCTGCACGACCGGCTGGCAGGCACCCGCCTGGTTCTGCTGCTGACCCGCAACGAAGGCTGAGCCACGGTAGCAACGCAGAGCCAGCACCGCACAACGCCACCGCACAAAACAAAGCCCCGGCACTCAGGCCGGGGCTTTGTTTTTGTTTATCGGATCACCATGCCCTACGTCTGCTAGCGTCGCTCCACCCACCACATGGCCACCAGGGCTGCCACCAGAAACACGATGCTGGGCGTGAGGGCCGCCACTGCCGGAATCCAGCCGTTGATCACCCCCAGATTGGAGAACAGGCCATTCAGCAGGTGGAAGCCCACCCCAATCATGATGCCGGTAAACACCTTTAGGCTCACCCCGCCGGCCCGGTTTTGCATGTAGGCAAAAGGCAGTGCCAGCCCCAGCATCACCAGAGACGCAAACGGGTAAACCAGCTTCTTCCAGAGGGCGATTTCGTAGCGAGTAGTCTTCTGGTTGTTCTCGGACAGGTGGCGGATATAAGAATACAAAGTACCCACCGACATCCGCTCCGGCACCACCATCAGCACCGACAACACATTCGGCGTCAGCTCGGAATCCCACACGAGGGCCGGCATGCTGGCCACCTCAGTACGATCACCTTGAAAGCGGGTCTGGGAGACTTGGTTGAGGGCCCAGCCCTGGCCGTCCACATATACCCCGGTTTCGGCTTCGCTAATGGACACCAGCGCGTTGCTCCCGTCAAATTCGTAGATGCGCACCCCTTGCAGGGAGGTGTCGGGCAGCACATTGCGCACGTTCACAAAGCGCTTGCCATCCCGCACCCACAAACCGGTGCGCAACTCCTGGGACACCATGGAGCGGGTGGCCGCCAGGCGCCATTGCTGGGCGGCCCGCTCGGCAGGCGGCGCCAGGTATTCGCCAAATACGAAGGTGAGCAGCACGAACACACTGCCAATGGCCAGCAGGGAAGCGAGAAAGCGCCCCGTAGACAGGCCCGACGCCCGCAGCACGGTGATTTCCGAGTGGCGCGCCAGGGTGGTGAGGGCATACAAAGAGCCGATCAGCACCGCAATGGGCAGCAACTCATACACCCGCCCGGGCATGATCATGGCCACATAGATGGCCGCGTGGTGGATCAGGTAGCCATTCTTGCCCACCTCATCCAGTTCGTTAACCAGATCGAAAAAGGCGAAGAGGCCCAGAAAGGCGAGCAAAACCAGAAATACCGAGGCGTAAATCTCACGCCCCAGGTAGCGCACATACACCGGCAACATCTCAGCGCCTCCGCCAACGAGCAAACACGCTCAAACGTTTGTAGAACAGGGCTGCGAGCACCAGCAGCATGATGAGGTGAGGCAGCAGCACCCCCACTTCAAAGCGCATCCGCCCCTGGCCCACCCAGGCCTGGCAGACGCTGATGGCATTGCTGTAAATCAGGTAGATGAGCACCGCGAAGATCAGATTGTTGGTGCGCCCCGCCCGGGGATTCACGAAGGACAAAGGAATCGCCAGCAGGGCCAGCATCACCGCCAGCACGGGCAGGCTGATGCGGGACAGCAACTCACCCCGGCTCCGGTCGCTGCCATCCTTGATGAGGGCCGGCAAGGCCAGGGTCTTAGGCTGGCGGGGGCCCGTTTCGACCTCCTTGGTTTCCATACGCACCGTGTAGCGCTCGAACTCAATCATGCGGTAGCTGGGGGTGCCCGGCGTACCTTCGTAGCGTCGGCCATGCTCCAGCACCACATAGCGGTTACCGTGCTCATCCAGCTCGGTATGGGCCTCGGCGGCCACCATCACACCCAGGCGACCATTCTGCATGCTGCTGGCAAACACGTTACGCACCCGATCCGGCCCCTCCAGACCAGACATGGCTTCCACAAAGAACACTCGCTCGCCCCCGGAAGACTCGCGAAACATACCCGGTGCAACGCGGGATACGTCATCCCGGTTGTTGAGCTGCTCCTTGTACTCGGCACTCTTTTTCTGGGCCCAGGGAGATACAAACAGCGAGAGGCCCGCGATCACCAGCACCAAGGGCACCGCAAAGCGCAGCACTGGGCGTATCCAGGCGGTGAGGGGCAGGCCGCTGGCAAACCAGACCACCATTTCCGAATCCCGGTACCAGCGGGACAGGGTCATCAAAATGGCGATGAACACGGTGAGAGACAGGACCACCGGCATCTGGGCAATCGCCCCGAAACCGATCAGGGACAAGACCGCATCGGCGGGCACCCGACCACCTGCCGCCTGGCCCAGCAGACGGATCAAGACGGTGGAAATCAGGATGGCGAACAGCGCCACGAAAACCGCTACGGCGTTCTGCGTGAATTCACGCTGGGCGGCTCTGAGAAAGATCATGCGCACAAGGGGGGAAAAGAAACCGGGGAAGCCCGAAAAGACCGGGAAGGCCTCGTCCGTCGAGTTTTGACGCCAGCAGGAGCGGCGGCCATAATGGCGCGATTGTCCGTTTGACGCGTATTTCCAAGGAGAAGCGGGTGGAATTTACCATAAAGGCCGGGTCCCCGGAAAAACTGCAACACAACTGCGTCGTGGTGGGGGCCTATGCGGGCGCCCGCCTGAGCCCCGCCGCCCAAATTCTGGATCAAGCCAGCGGCGGCCTGATCACCAGCGCCCTCCAGTCCGGTGATCTGGACGAGAAAGCCGGCGCCTGCCTGATGCTGCGCACCCTGCCGGGCGTGGCCAGCAGCCGCGTGCTGCTCGTTTCCCTGGGCAAGGCTGAAACCCTGAACGACAAGGCCTACCGGGATGCAGTGAGCGCCGCCGCCCGCCAACTGGCCGGCGTGGCCGCCCCCGAGGTGCTGTTCTGCCTCGCCGAAGCCGAACTCCCCAAGCGTGATCTGGCCTGGAAGCTGGCCGAAGCCACCACCCTGCTCCAGGACAGCACCTTCCGCAGCGCCTGGCTCAAATCCAAGCGCGAAGAAAGCCCCAAGGGCGCCCGCCAAGTGAGCTTCCTGGTGCCGGACGCCAGCGACGCCACCCTCCAGGCCGCCCTCACCCGAGGTCAGGCCCTGGCCGAAGGCCTCGCCCTCACCAAAACCCTGGGCAACCTGCCCGGCAACATCTGCACCCCCGCCTATCTGGCCGACAGCGCCAAGCAGCTGGGCAAGGAATACAAGGGCAAGATCAAGGTGGAGATCCTCGATCAGGCCGAGATCGAAGAACTGGGCATGGGCGGCCTGCTGGCCGTAGCCCAGGGCTCCATGCAGGAACCCCGCTTCATCGTGCTCCAGTACAAGGGCGGCAAGGGCAAGACCGCGCCGGTGGTGCTGGTGGGCAAGGGCATCACCTTTGACACCGGCGGCATCTCCCTCA
>JAJTBM010000327.1 GCA_021286885.1 Rhodocyclales bacterium | reverse complement strand
GCCTCACGCAGGCCATGTGGATCAAGGTCGGCCATTTCTACGTCTTCACGCTGGAAGCGAATCTCTTCGAGCACCGCCTCCTTAGTGGGCTCCAGCAGGCAATCCAGACGACGCAAGACAAACATCGGAAGGATGACGTCGCGGTATTTTCCGCGCACAAAAACATCTCTGAGGCAGTCGTCAGCGATTGCCCAGATAAAACTGACAATCTTGTTGTGTACTGAGTGATCCATTCTTTTCTATTTTTCTCTGGGCCTCAGCCCGTATCTGTTCCAAAAGCCCGCTGGCGACGGGGGGTCGGTTCATTTCTTTGGGGGATTTTCCTGAGCAGCATCGGCCTTCAGACCGTGCTCTTGGGCGTAATTGAGGATCAGCACTTCCATCATCGACGCGATGGAGCGGTGTTCCTTTTCAGCAGCCATGCGCAGTAGCTGCTTGATGTCTGCCGATGTGCGGATAGACAGGGTTTCGTCCTTGGGGCGCTTCATGGTGCAGTCCTAGTTTTTGTCCTGCAAATGTACTGCGTTTTGCGTCGATTTACAATGTAAGAACTTGTCCCAACCAAGTCTATGAGGGTCAGTGGCGCATGGCGTGGCGTAGCTTTTGATGCTTACTGGTGCATCCCTCCCCTTCATATGCACCTCAGACTGCGCAGCACTCGCCCGCCCATCTTCCACTGGCCCACGCCTCGATGTCGGAAAACTCGTCTGCGCTGCACAGCACGGCACATACCGCCACCGTGAGCAATTCGGACAGATCGTGCCTGATATGCCGGGCGCTGCGCGGGTCGGAAATCGAGACAAACACCTCCGTAAGTGGCATCACTTTCTTTGTCTGCATACGCGCCCCAAAAGACGAGAAAGCTACACAAAGCCAGGGGCTTGGAGCAGAGGGGAGGCTCGTGGCGGTGGTGATGTTGCGGGTGGCGGGGGCCAGCCTAGTCGGCCTTCAACTCATAGCTGGTACTACGTCCCCCTGACTCTGAGCGTTGCAGCACACCTTGCTCAAGTAGCGCGTTGATATCCCGCAGTGCGGTATCGGAAGAGCACTTCGCCAGCGTGGCCCACTTGCTGGTGGTGAGCTTGCCTTCAAACCCATCCAGCAGGCGGTTGAGCACTTTGATCTGGCGTGCGTTCAAGGGAGTGCCTTGCTGCCGCTGCCAGAATCGGGCCTTGATCAGCACAGCATCCAGCATTCCGTGGACGTGGTTTATCGCTTCGTCGAGCATCTGGAAGAACCACAGCAGCCACTCAGTGACTTCAAGCCTACCTTTCTGCGTGCGCTCCAGCATATCGTAGTAAGCCTTGCGCTCGCGCTGGATCTGCGCGGACAAGCTATAGAACCGCTGTGGGCTGCCATCGGCACGGGCCAGCAGCAGATCGCCAATTGCGCGGGCGATGCGGCCGTTGCCATCATCGAACGGATGCAGGGTAACAAACCATAGATGGCCCAGCCCAGCGCGGATTAAGGCCGGCTCGGTGGCCTCGGGTTCATTCAGCCAGGATAGAAAGCGCTCCATTTCGGATGCCAGGTACTCTGCAGGCGGCGCTTCGTAATGCACCTTTTGGCGCCCGACGGGACCTGACACTACTTGCATAGGCCCATGGGCGTCATCCCGCCATGTACCGGTGCTGATCTTGCTAAGACCGGAATACCCCGTTGGAAACAGCGCCGCATGCCATGCGAAGAGGCGTTCTGTGGTGAGTGGGCGAGCACTGTTGCTCGTGGCGTCGAGCACCATATCCACGACCCCCTCCACGTGGCGATCAACGGGTGCGAGAGAGCCGATGTCCACCCCTAGACGGCGGGCGATGGAAGAACGTACCGAAGCGACGTTCAGGTGTTCGCCCTCGATCTCGCTGGTCTTGAGGACGTCATCCGTCAGCGCAGCCAAGCAGGCCTCGTCGCGCAGGCCAAAGCCTATGTCGGCTAATCGACCTAAGAGCAGCCCTTGCGCACGGCTGACCCGTGCCATCGGCTCAGCCAACGCTGCGAGATCGTAGCGCCAGCGGGGCCAGTCGGAAGCCTGCCAAATGTAGAGATAATCACCGCTATTCATGCGGTGATTATGGTGGTCATTCACCGCACAGGCAAGCCATTCACCGTAAAAACAGCGTCGAATGAAGGCTGATGCTCATTCATCATTCATCGTCTGCCGAGAGCGGGGCGTCAAGATCGACTTCGATGCCCGCAGTCAGCGACTGGAGGCGCTGAACGAGGCTGGCGTCGATGGTCTGCAGGCTGGTCATATCACGCGCCAATCACACACGCCCATTGTCGCCTGCAGACTTCCTACTTCCCCAAGGTCTCCACCCGAAACTGCATGTCTGCCATGGCCTTTTCCAGGGCTTGGGCGGCGCCGGTGTGGTCGGGGCGGGCGTCGGGGTAGTCGGTCCAGTCGCCGTAACGCAGTTGCCAGCCTGTCAGGCTGGCGTCGTCGAAGCGTTCGATGAAGATGGGCACCCGGAATACCTCGCCTCGGGCGGTGGTGAGGTCGCGGTATTCGATATCGTCGGGGGAGTTCAGGAACATGGCGTGGCCCAGGAGTGCGAATCAATGATTGAGGCGGCAGTCTAGCGAGCGTTCGGTCTGTTTGGAAACGGGTCAGCACTCAAGGAAAAGTGTCCAGCCCAGCCGGTTTCACCCGGTTTTCATGGCTTGGTCATGGGGGCGCAACCTTGGGCGGGCATGCTTGGGGCTTCATGTCCTGCGTGTTTGTGTGTTCTGCCCATGTCTGCTTCCCTGCGTCGCCTGCCTTATTTGCTCTCTGCGGCGGGCCTGGCCCTGTTGCTCTCCGGTTGTGCCCCGTCCCATCTGATTACCCGCCCCCTGGCGGATGCCCTGGCCAGCCAGGGCAGCGGCGCGGAGGATGATCTGGAACTGGCCCGGGAGGCGAGTTCGTTTTATCTGAAGCTGTCCGAATCGGTGCTCAAGGACGAGCCCACCCACCGAGGCCTGGCGGTGGCGGTGGCGTCGGGTTTCACCCAGTATGCCTACGCCTGATGGCCCAACTGGCCCTGCCCGAACCCTCTTTGCGCATCGAGAAAGCCGATGGGCCCCTCGCCTATTGGGGCGCGGCAGCCTGGGGCGGGCTGGTGTCCCTGTCTAAAGACAAACCCGAGGTGGTGGCCGATCTGCCCCTGGCGGTGAATCTGGCCCGCCTCGCCTGGCAGCAGGACCCCGGCTTTGGCGATGGCAACCTGGCCAGTCTGATGGGCAGCTTTGAAGCCGCCCGGCCAGGCGGCAGCCGCAGCCAGGCCACCGCCTATTTTGATGAAGCCTTGCGCCTGGCCGACGGGCGCAGCGCCGGGGCCTTTGTGGCCAAGGCCGAAGGCGTGGCCCTGCCGGCGGGTGACCGGGCCCAGTTTGAATCCTTGCTCAAGGCCGCCCTGGCCGTGCAGGAATCCGCCGGCAGCCCCCTGACCCTCTCCAATCAGCTCATGCGGCGCCGGGCGCGCTGGCTGCTCGATAGCGCCGAGGATCTGTTCTGACCTGATCCGCCTAGCGCCGGTGCCTGCATCCGCTGGCTTTTTACCTTTTCCAAAAACCCAACACCTCTCCCTCTTTCTCCCCCTCTTTCCGAAAGGCATTCCATGTCCCTTTTACGCCGTCTGGCCCTGGTGGCTGCGGGTCTGGTGCTGAGCGTCCAGGCCCTGGCCGCGCCCAATGCCAATTCTTTGCGGATTGGCACCCTGGCGCCCAAAAACTCCCTCTACCACCGCCAGCTGATGGAGATGGGCGAAGCCTGGCGCACGGCCCAGGGAGAGGGCGCCAAATATGTGATCTACCCGGACGGCAGCCAGGGGGGCGAAACCGACATGGTGCGGCGTATGCGTATCGGTCAATTGCAGGGA
>JAJTBM010000326.1 GCA_021286885.1 Rhodocyclales bacterium | reverse complement strand
CAGGCCGGTTTTGCGCAGTCTGTAAAGCAGCCGGCTAGGCACACACCGCCGCCGCCCGCTCCGGATAGGCCTGCCCCTGGGGCGTGGGCTGGAGCTTGATGCGCTGGCGGATGATTTCCATGATCTGCTCCCGAAACCAGCGGCACTCTTCCGAGTGGTGGCTGCGGTCGTGCCACAGCAGATAAAAGCGCATCCGGGGGAATTCGAGCGGAGATTCGGCGTAGCACAGGTCGCCGAAGGTGCAGCAGTGCTCGGCAAAGATGCGCGGGGCCGAGAAGATCAGGTCGGCCTGCTGGAGCACATAGGGCACCAGATTGAAGTAGGGCACGCTGGCTACCACGTTGCGCTTGAGGCGTTCGCGGGCCAGTTGCAGGTCGATCACCCCGCGCTGGCCCACGGCGTAGGGGGTCGGAACCAGATGATCCGCGTTGAGGTAATCGTCCTGGCTCATGGGCTTGCCGGCCAGGGGGTGGCGCTTGCGCATCAGGCACACCACGTCATCTTCAAACAGGGGGGCGAGGCGCAGGTGTTCGGGGGGCTGGGGCCAGTTGCCGATCACGATGTCCAGCTCGCCGGATTCGAGCGCCTTGGCGTAGTCAAACTCGGGGCCGAAGGAATGCAGCACCACCTGGGAGTTGGGGGCGTGCTGGCGCAGGTGGGCGACGATATTGCCGATCAGGATCGCGTTCAGGTAATCGGGGGTGGCGATGTTGAACACCCGGCGGGTTTTCATGGGGTCGAAGCGCACCTGCTGGAGCCCGATGGCCTCGATCTGGGCCAGCGCGATCTTCACCGGCTCCAGCAGCGACAGCCCCCGCTCGGTGGGCGTCATCCCATTGCGGCTGCGCACCAGCAGCTGGTCGCCGGTGATGTCGCGCAGGCGGCGCAGGGCGGTGCTCACCGCCGGCTGCGACTGGTTCAGGCGGCGGGCCGCGTTTGATACGCTGCATTCGGTCAGCAGGGCATGCAGCACCCGGAGCAGGTGCACATCAATGGATTCCCACGAACAGCTCAGCGCCATGTTGTTTCCTTCGGGTGTAGCGGTGAATCGACCCTTGCTGCACAGCAATAAGCATGCCTTGCGCAAGGCAGCCAATCCGGGGGTTTTGGGATCTGTACTGAACAAAAACGCACTCTTTTAGCGCCTCCTGCGGGCCCCATGCACCGCCAGAAGGCCCGGGGCGCACCATGCAAAAAGCCCGGAGGCGGGCGCCTCCAGGCTTGGGTGAGGATGGGCGTGGGCAGGGATCAGAAGTGGTATTCGGCGCGCAGCATCGGGGTCTTGGCGAAGGCGCCGTTGCCGGCACCCTTGGTGTGGTCGTTGCCGAACTTGTTGCGCCAGTACTGGTATTCCAGCCCGAGCTTGAAGGTGCGCGGGGTAGCGCCCACCAGGCTGCTGGCGTCGTACATGATCTGGGCGTCGATGTTTGTTTCCGGCTTGGTGCCGCCGCCAAACTCGTTCTGGCCCTTGGCGGCGATGAAGTTGGCGTAGCCCTCAAAGCTCAGGGGCAGGTTGCCGATGGGAATCCCCCAGGCCAGGTTCAGCATGGGGTGGGGGTCGTAGTTGTAGCGCGGGGTCTGGGTGTTGGAGAACTTGCTGTAGGGCGCATTGCTTTCCCACAGCTGGAGCAGGCTCACATTGAGAAAGCCGGGCACGTCCAGCATCACAGTGGGGCCGGCCACCAGCATGCGCTTGCGGGAGTTGTAGCCCGAGTCATCCTTGGTGTTGAGATCGAAGCCGCCGGTGAAGCCCAGGCCGCGCACCGGGCCAAACTTGAAGGCGTCCGGGTTGCCGGTGATCTTGCCCAAATCCAGGGTGTGGCGATACACCACATACACTTCCTGGGAGCCGGTCTTGGAGGTGGGCGAAATCGGGTCCCGGTCGTTGGCCAGCAGCATGTCCACGTTCAGGAAGTTGGTGCCGTACTTGTAGCCGCTGGCGTGGCCGAAGTTCAGGATGCTCTTGGTGATGTCGTCACGCCCATACGGTTCGGCAAACCGGGTGCCGTAGCGATAGCCGATATAGGTGTCGCTCCAGTCGGCGGCGTGGGCACAGGAAATACCGGCTGCGATGAGGGAAATTCCAATAAGGGTTTGCTTGATGCGCATGGGGTCAGACCTCCCGGGTTAAATAGGGCCGTAAATCGTCTTTCGCTGATCTGTAATAGGCAGGCAGTGCGCTGGCGCCAGAAAACAGGGGCGATTACAGAGATTGAATGCAGGGCTCGGAAATGTTTGGGTGATGCCCTGCGACGGACAAAATTTAGCAGGAAGGGCGGAACGAAGGCCGCATACCCATTATCGGAAAAAACATATATGTTGCTGTTTAGGTGATTGAGATTTAAGGGTTTTTGTTGGCGAGTGCGCCCCATTTGAGCGCATATTTCAGGTGTGTTGCACTGTTTTGGTGAATTGATGTTTGGCTGAAAAATAAAACAGCACAAATAAAAAAAGCTTCTTTCCCCGGGGTGGGGGAAAGAAGCCTGAGTTGAATGAGTGCCGAGTGCTGTGTTCGCGTGTTCGCTATGGGCGCTGGTAGGCGCATTCGCCCAGAATATGAGTGGCGCGCACGCAGCGTTCATCCCCCAGGGTTTGAAGCGCAAACAGGGTCTGGGCCAGATCGGCGCCGTTTTCGAGGCGGAAGGTGAGTTCCGGGGTGGCGTGGGGGTCCAGCACCACGAAGTCGGCCTCCTTGCCCGGCACAAAGTTGCCGATGTGGCCGTCCAGATACAGGGCGCGGGCGCCTCCCAGGGTGGCCAGATACCAGGCGCGCAGGGGTGGCAGGGGGCGGCGATGCACCTGGGACACCTTGTAGGCTTCGTCCAGGCTGCGGATCAGGCTGAAGGAGGTGCCGCCCCCCACGTCGGTGGCCAGCCCGACCTGGATGCCGGCATCCACGGCGGCGGCGTGGTTGAAAAAGCCGCTCCCCAGGAACAGGTTGGAGGTGGGGCAGAAGGCCGCTGCGGTGCCGGTGTCGGCCATCTGGCGGATTTCCCGGGGGGAGAGGTGGATGCAGTGGCCGTAGATGCTGCGCGGCCCGAGCAGCCCGTGGCGGGCGTAAACGTCCAGATAATCCTGGCAGTCCGGAAACAGTGCGCGCACCCAGGCGATCTCGTCCAGGTTTTCGGCCAGATGGGATTGCACGTGCAGATCGGGCCGGCTCTGGTACAGGGCGCCGGCCAGGGCCAGCTGGGCCGGGGTGGAGGTGGGCGCGAAGCGGGGCGTCACGCAGTAGCGCAGGCGCCCCTTGCCGTGCCAGCGCTCGATCAGATCCACACATTCCCGCTCGGCGCTGGCCACCGTGTCGCACAGGGCGGGGGGCGCGTGGCGATCCATCATCACCTTGCCGGTGAGCAGGCGCAGGCGGCGCTGGTCGGCTTCGGCCATCAGCGCATCCACCGACACCGCATGCACGGTGGCGAACACTGAGGCGGTGGTGGTGCCGTGGGCCAGCATCCGGTCTACAAAATAACGGGCGCTGCGGCTGGCCACCGCCGGGTCGGCAAAGGCGGTTTCGGCGGGAAAGGTGTAATCGTTGAGCCAATCCAGCAGCTGGCGCCCGAAAGAGGCAATGATGCCGGATTGGGGGTAGTGGCAGTGGGTATCGACCAGCCCGGGCAGGATCAGCTGCTGGCCGTAGTCGTGGTGCTGGGTGTGCGCCCGGGTGGCGGGCGGAATGGTGGCTTCCACCTGGGCCCGGGGGCCCACGGCGGCTATTTGGCCGTCCAGCACCCACAGGGCGCCGTCGGGAAAGTGCTGGTAGCTGTCCGGGGCGTCGTGTTCTCCCGGGTCGCTCAGAAAATGCAGCACCTGACCAAGAATCAGGTGGCTGGGGGCGTGGGCGGTGTGCATGA
>JAJTBM010000325.1 GCA_021286885.1 Rhodocyclales bacterium | reverse complement strand
TTGCCCGGTGTGGGTGTGCAGGCGGTCATGGCCGCGACCATCACCCGCGAGACGCAGGATCAGGGGCGTGTAGTCCAGATCCACAAAGACCCGCTGGGGGCCGTTCTGGAAGAACCAGCGCCCGTCGGGCAGGGCGCTGTAATTGCGCTGGATGAAGTCCACCAGGCCCGCGTGACGCAGGGGGCCGTCGGGGACATGCCACTGGCCCCGCCGATCCAGACGCAGCCAGCCGTGGCAGGCGGGCACGTCCGGCCAACGGGTCATGGCCTGGCGTACGATTTCATCCATGGCTGAAAGGGGCCCCCGGATTTACCAGCGCGGCTTTACCAGAGTCTCCACCAGCTGCTCTTGCGTTCTTCCACATCGACACCCTGCAGATAGGCGCTCTTGGGGAAGTTCTGGCGCAACACTCGCAGGGCGTCGTCGCGCAGATCGTTGACCTTGAGGGCGTCGTAGCTCTTGGCCATCAGGAACAGGGCTTCTTCGGTGGCGGGGGTCTGAGGGTAATCCTTCAGGATCTGCTGGGCCCGGTTGGCTGCAGCCACGAAGGCACCGCGCCGGTAGTAGTAGCGGGCCACGTGCACATCGTAGGCGGCCAGATTGTTCACCAGGTAGCGCATGCGCAGCTTGGAGTCTTCTGCGTATTTGCTGGCGGGGAAGCGCTGGACCAGCTCCTTGAAGGTGTCGAAGGCGTCCCGGGAGGCCTTGGGGTCGCGTTCGGACAGATCCTGGCTGGCCAGATTGCCCATGATGCCCAGGTCTTCGTTGAAGTAGGCCAGACCCTTCAGGTAGTAGGCGTAATCCACGTTCGGGTGGGTCGGGTGGAGCTTGATGAAACGCTCGCAGGCGGCCACCGCCGAGGCCTGTTCGCCCGACTTGTAGTAGGCGTAGGCCACTTCAAGTTGGGATTGCTGGGCGTAGCGGCCATACGGATAGCGCGCTTCCAGCTTTTCGAACATCTTGATGGCCCGATCCCAGGCCCCGTCGGACATGGATTCCTTGGCTTCGGAATACAGCTTCTGGGCGTTCCAGCCCAGGGTTTCATCGGTCTGTTCGGACAGACTGCTGCAACCGGTCAGCAGCAGAACGCCAATCAACGCTAAACTACGCAGGGTGAAATGCGCCATCGAAAACTCTTGGGAAGAAGACTGGGGCGATTATAGCCCAGCCAACCCTTCCCCTTCGCCCCAGTGCGAGACCATTCCTGCCGACTGTGCCGGCCTGCGGGCTGATCAGGCCCTGGCTCGCCTGTTTCCTCAACATTCCCGCAGCCGGCTCCAGTCCTGGCTCAAGTCGGGCCGCATCCGGATCAACGGAGCCTCCCCCGACGCCAAGAGCAAGGTCTGGGGCGGTGAGCTGGTCGAAGTCCACCCGGAGCCCACCGATGAGGCCCTGGCCGGCCAGGCCGAGGACATCCCCCTCGACATCGTCTTTGAAGACGACACCCTGGTGGTGATCAACAAGCCCGTCGGGCTGGTGGTCCACCCGGGGAGCGGCAACTGGTCGGGCACCCTGCTCAACGGCCTGTTGTTCCACGGTCAGGCCTTCCATGAAGTCCCCCGGGCGGGCATCGTGCATCGGCTCGACAAGGACACCAGCGGCCTGCTGGTGGTTGCCAAAACCCTGGAAGCCCAGACCGACCTAGTGCGCCAGCTCCAGGCCCGCACGGTCAAGCGTCACTACCTGGCCCTGGTGCACGGGGAGCCTGCGCCTTCCGGTGAGGTGAACGCGCCCATTGGCCGCCATCCGGTTCAGCGGACCAAAATGGCAGTGGTGCCCGGTGGCCGGGAGGCTCTGACCCATTACCGGGTGGTGGAGCGCTTTGGGCGGTCTACGCTGGTCGAATGCCAGCTCGCCACCGGGCGTACCCACCAGATCCGGGTGCATATGGCCCACATCGGCCACCCGCTGGTGGGGGATGCCACTTACGGCAAGTCCCGCAGTGCAGATCCGCGTCTGGATGCCTTTACCCGCCAGGCCCTGCACGCCTGGCAGTTGGGCCTGATCCATCCCCGGAGTGGGGAGGATTGCCGCTGGCAGGTACCCCTGGCCCCCGACTTTGCCGAACTGCTCGACACCTTGCGGGGGAAGGTCTGATGCCAGCCTGGTTTGAACCCGACTGGGCCCGCCCCGCTAGCGTGGGGGCCTTGAGCACCACGCGTCAGGGGGGCCTGAGCCTGAGCCCCTGGAGCAGTTTCAATCTGGGCACCCATGTGGGCGACGACCCGGCCCATGTGGCAGCCAATCGGGCCCAGTTGCGGGCGGCCCTGCCTGCCGAGCCTGCGTGGCTCAATCAGGTGCATGGCGTTACGGTGGTGGATGCGGCCACGGTGCAGGGCGTGCCCGATGCGGATGCCTCGGTGAGCCGCAGGCCCGGTGCGGTGTGTGTGGTGATGACCGCCGACTGCCTGCCCGTGCTGTTCTGCGACCGGGCCGGTACGGTGGTGGCGGCCGCCCATGCGGGCTGGCGTGGGCTCCACGCAGGGGTGCTGGAAGAAACCTTGGCCGCGATGCAGGTGGATCCTGCCCAAGTGCTGGCCTGGATCGGCCCCGCCATTGGCCCCCGCGCCTTCGAGGTGGGGAGTGAAGTGCGAGCTGCCTTTCTGGATGTGCAGCCCCAGGCCGAAGCGGCCTTCGTGCCAAGTGCGGCATCGGGCAAATGGCTGGCCGACCTGCCGGCCCTGGCTCGTCTGCGCCTGAATGCGGCGGGGGTGCGTGCCGTGGCGGGCGGGAACTTGTGCACCCACGATGAGCCTGAGCGCTTCTTTTCTTACCGCCGAGATGGGCAGACGGGCCGTCTGGCCTCCCTGATCTGGCTGCGCTGATAGCCGGTTTTTTCGATTATTTGATACACGGAGCTGTTGTTTTCCCATGACCATGACGCCCCTGGCCTGGATTGTTGTAATGAGTTTTGCCGGCGGGCTGCTCAGTGTGCTGGTTGCGGCCGTAATGGCCTTTGCTGCGCGCCCGACCTGGGTGCCCATTCTGATCAGTTACGCGATTGGTGCCCTGCTGGGCGCCGCCTTTCTGGAAGTGCTGCCCCACGCCATTGAGGCTGCTGGGCCCGACAAGGCCGCGATGAATGTGCTCGTTGGCATCATGATTTTCTTTGTGCTCGAAAAGCTCGTGCTGTGGCGCCATTGCCATGATGAAGGGTGCCATGCCCATGAGCCTCACGGACATGGCCATGGTCACAGCCACGGGGGGGGGCATGACCACGGCCGTAGCGGGCTGCTCATCCTGATTGGCGATACCTTCCACAATTTTGTAGACGGCATTCTGATTGCGGCAGCCTTTGTAGACAGCACATCCCTGGGGATCGTGACGGCCCTGGCCATTATTGCCCATGAAATCCCTCAGGAGGTGGGGGATTTCCTGATCCTGATCCATTCGGGCTATACCAAGGCACGGGCCTTGGCGTTTAACCTGCTCTCCAGCCTGGCGACCCTGGTGGGGGGCTTGCTGGCCTATTTTGCGCTATCCCGGGTGGAATCCTTGGTTCCGGTATTTCTTGCGCTCGCAGCCGCGAGTATGATCTACGTAGCGGTAGCCGATCTGATTCCGGGCCTGCACAAGCGAACGGAATTGCGCGCCACCGTACAACAGGTATTATTGATTGCCGCCGGCATCTTCTCCATCGTTCTTGCCCACCCCTTCGCGGAGCACGCGCTGGGCTGAACGTTGGCGACGCGCCCGCGAACCGAAGAGCCACAAAAACAGGGAGAGAGGCCCCAGGCCATAGAATAAGAAAGTCAATATTCCACCGATCACGGTGGTTTCCGTTATCGTCGCCATGGGCGCGACGTATAGCCAGGCAATCGCAATAATATCCATACCCGGATTTTCCCCGCCTGTACGCGGGGC
>JAJTBM010000324.1 GCA_021286885.1 Rhodocyclales bacterium | reverse complement strand
GCCATGGTGTCGATGGCTTCTGCAACGCTCGCTTCCGGCCCCATGACCAGCAGGCCGCGCTCCAGCAGATGCTCCAGGCGCTCAAGGCCGCGCCAGTCATCGGCGGCCAGTTCGCTACGCAGGTCGGTTTCGCTCAGCATCCCGAGCAGGGCGCCCCCATCGTCCACCACCACCAGATGCCGGATGTGGCGATGGCGCATCCGAAAATAGGCGCTCCGAAAATCCTCCCGGGAAGCCACGCCCACCAGGGGCTGGCTCATCACCTCCGCAATCGCCATGTCTCCAGCCCCCGGCGTGCGCAGGAGGCGCAGCATGTCGCGCTCGGTGAGGATTCCCACCGGGTGCGCGCCCTCCACCACCACCACACTGGAAATGCGCCGTTCCGCCATGCGTCGGGCGGCATCGGCTACCCGGCATGTGGGGGAGACCACTTCCACCGGGCTCTGCATGATTTCAACCAGACGACGGGCGGCACGACTGGTGCCGGTATTCAGCAAAGGACACATGGCGGCAGACATGAACTCAGAATGATGGAATATTCGGGTCTTCTGGTGCGTAGTTCAACAGTTTTAACTTAGCGCAGGCTTATCGGCAGCCGATGCCCCAGGATTGACCCGATCAGACTCCAAACCTTCCGAAACCTGCCACCAAGCCCCCTAAGCCTTTGTAAAAGCGCCCGTTTTGCCAGCCGAGCAGTCTCGCCATGCTGTATTTTTGCAGCGCAAGGCCGTATCATGCTGCACCCCCCGTTTTCCCTTTTCCAGAACTCTTCCCATGCTCCACCCCTCCCGATTCGACGTGATCGTTGTCGGCGGCGGTCATGCCGGTACCGAGGCGGCCCTGGCGGCTGCCCGGGCGGGCTGCAAGACCCTGCTCCTGACCCACAACATAGAAACCCTGGGCCAGATGAGTTGCAACCCCTCCATCGGCGGGATAGGCAAGGGACATCTGGTCAAAGAGGTCGACGCCCTGGGCGGCGCCATGGCGGCCGCCACCGACGAAGGCGGCATCCAGTTCCGCATCCTCAACGCCAGCAAGGGCCCCGCCGTGCGCGCCACCCGCGCCCAGGCCGACCGGGTGCTGTACAAAGCCGCGATCCGGCGCCGGCTCGAAAACCAGCCCAACCTGTGGCTGTTCCAGCAGGCGGTGGACGACATCACCGTGGTGGGCGACCGGGTGACCGGCGTCGTCACCCAGATCGGGCTGCGCTTTGAAGCCCCTGCGGTGGTGCTCACCGCCGGCACCTTCCTGAACGGGCTGATCCACGTGGGCCTGCAGAACCACTCCGGCGGCCGCGCCGGCGACCCGCCTGCCGTGACCCTGGGCCAGCGCCTCAAGGAACTGCATCTGCCCCAGGGGCGCCTGAAAACCGGCACCCCGCCGCGCCTGGATGCGCGCAGCATCGACTTCTCGGTGATGGAAGTGCAGCCCGGCGACGATCCGGTGCCCGTGTTCAGCTTCCTGGGCAAGGCCAGCCAGCACCCGCGCCAGTTGCCCTGCTGGATCACCAACACCAACAGCCGCACCCACGACATCATCCGCGCCAACCTGGACCGTTCGCCCATGTACTGCGGGGTGATCGAAGGGGTGGGGCCGCGCTACTGCCCGAGCATCGAAGACAAGATCCACCGCTTCGCCGACAAGGACAGCCACCACGTCTTCCTGGAGCCCGAAGGCCTCGAGACCCACGAGATCTACCCCAACGGGATCTCGACCAGCCTGCCCTTCGATGTGCAGCTGGAGATCGTGCGCTCCATCAAGGGCCTGGAAAACTGCCACATCCTGCGCCCCGGCTACGCCATCGAATACGACTACTACGACCCGCGCAACCTCAAGTCCAGCCTGGAAACCAAATCCATCGGCGGGCTGTTCTTCGCGGGCCAGATCAACGGCACCACCGGCTACGAAGAAGCCGCCGCCCAGGGCCTGCTGGCGGGGATCAACGCCGCCCTCCAGGTAAAGGGCGAAGAACCCTGGTGCCCGCGCCGGGACGAAGCCTATCTGGGGGTGCTGGTGGACGACCTCATCACCCGGGGCGTGTCCGAACCCTACCGGATGTTCACCTCCCGGGCCGAATACCGGCTCAGCCTGCGGGAAGACAACGCCGACATGCGCCTCACCGAAACCGGACGCCGGCTGGGTCTGGTGGATGATGAGCGCTGGGCCGCCTTCAGCGCCAAGCGCGAAGCCATCGAGCGCGAGAGCGCCCGCCTGCGCGCCACCTGGGCAACCCCGGCCAAGCTGCCCGCCGAAGCCGCCGAAGCGGTGCTGGGCAAGGCCATCGAACGGGAATACAACTATTTCGACCTGCTGCGCCGCCCGGGCGTGAGCTACACCGCCCTGATGGGCCTGCCCGGCGCCCCGGAAAACCCGGAAACCGATCCGCAAGTGGTGGAGCAGCTCGAAATCGCCGCCAAATACCAGGGCTACATCGACCGCCAGCAGGACGAAGTCGCCCGCCAGGCCCACGCCGAGGGCACGCCCCTGCCGGCAGACCTGGATTACACCAGCGTGCGCGGCCTGTCCAAAGAAGTGCAGACCCGCCTCAACCAGCACAAACCCGAAACCATCGGCCAGGCGAGCCGCATCCAGGGCATCACCCCGGCAGCCATCTCGCTGCTGCTGGTCTGGCTCAAGCGGCGCGAACTGGAACGCAAGTTGCGGGAGCCCCAAAACCCATGAGTAGCGCACACACCCTGGCGGCCGGCATCGCCGCCCTCGGCCTTGAACTCCCGCCCCAAGCCCACGACCAGCTGTTGGCCTACGCCCGGCTGCTCATCAAGTGGAACAAGGTTTACAACCTGACCGCCATCCGCGATGAAGCCCAGGTCATCACCCACCACCTGCTCGATTCCCTCACGGTGCTGCCCCACCTGCCGCCCCTCACCACCCTGGTGGATGTGGGCTCGGGCGGCGGCCTGCCGGGCATCCTGATCGCTGTGGCCCGCCCGGACATCCAGGTGCATTCGGTCGAGACCGTCCAGAAAAAGACCACCTTCCAGAATCAGGCCAGAATCGAACTGGGCCTCGCCAACTTCCGAGCCCACCATGCGCGCATCGAAAGCTGGCAGGCGCCGGCCCCGGTGGATGGGATCATTTCCCGCGCCTTTGCCGATCTGGCCGACTTCGTCAACCTGAGCGCCCACCTGGCCGGGCCCGAAACCCGCATACTTGCCATGAAGGGCGTCTATCCTGCAGATGAGATCGCCCGCCTGCCCGAAGGCTTCGGCGTCGAGCGCATCACCGAACTCCAGGTGCCGGGGCTGGATGCTGCCCGCCACCTGATCACCGTAAAACGAATCTGAACCACATTTCCTTGAGCTGATATGGCCCGCATTTTCTGCATCGCCAACCAGAAGGGCGGCGTCGGCAAGACCACCACCTGCGTCAATCTGGCCGCAGGTCTGGCCGCTGCCGGCCAGCGTGTCCTGCTGGTGGACCTGGACCCCCAGGGCAACGCCACCACCGGGAGCGGCCTCGACAAGCGCGCCCTGAAAAAATCCATCTACCACGTGCTGGTGGGCCTCTCCACCGTGGCCGATACGCGCATCCGGGCCGAAGAGGCCGGCTACGACGTACTGCCCTCCAACCGGGATCTGGCCGGCGCCGAAGTCGAACTGGTGGATCTCGAACGCCGCGAAAACCGGCTGCGGGACGCCCTCGCCCCCCACGGCAACGACTACGACGTCGTGCTGGTGGAATGCCCGCCCTCCCTCTCGCTGCTCACCCTGAACGGCCTGTGCGCCGCCCACGGGGTCATCATCCCGATGCAGTGCGAGTACTACGCCCTCGAAGGGGTGTCTGATCTGGTCAACTCCATCACCAAGGTGCGGGCCAACATGAACCGGGATCTGACCATCATCGGCCTGCTGCGGGTGATGTTCGACCC
>JAJTBM010000323.1 GCA_021286885.1 Rhodocyclales bacterium | reverse complement strand
CCAGGGCATGCGCGTCACCGACGCCGAGACCATGGAAGTGGTGGAAATGGTGCTGGGCGGCCAGGTGAACAAGGAGATCGTCAACCTGATCAACCAGGCCGGCGGCAAAGCCGTGGGCCTGACCGGCAAGGACTCCAACTTCATCCGCGCCAAGAAGCTGATGATGGAAAACAAGGATGCCCCGGGCGACCTGATCGACATCGGCCAGGTGGGCGACATCACCCAGATCGACCCGGCCCTGATCTCCTTCCTCGACAAGGGCGACTTCATCCCGGTGATCGCCCCCATCGGCGTGGGTGAAGACGGCGAAAGCTACAACATCAACGCCGACGTGGTGGCCGGCAAACTGGCCGAAATCCTCAAGGCCGAAAAGCTGGTGCTGCTCACCAACACCCCGGGCGTGCTCGACAAGGACGGCAAGCTGCTGACCGGCCTCACCCCGCGCCTGATCGATGATCTGGTGGCCGACGGCACCCTGTCCGGCGGCATGCTGCCCAAGATCGGTTCCGCCCTGGATGCCGCCCGCAACGGCGTGAAGAGCGTGCACATCATCGATGGCCGGGTGGAACACTGCCTGCTCCTCGAAATCCTGACCGACCACGGCGTCGGCACCATGATCAAGAGCAAGTAAGACCGCCTCGCGGAACTCCGGCGCCTGCAGCGAGTCCGTGCAGGCACCGGAGCTTCCCGACCCATCATGAAAAATCTTCCCTTTCGTCCCCTCGCCCTCGGCCTGTTCGTGGTTTGTGCAGGCCTCCTCGCCTTCGGGCTCTATCTTCAGCACGTGAAGGGCATCGAGCCCTGCCCCATGTGCATCATGCAGCGCTATGCCCTCGCCGCCTGCGGGCTGATCGGGCTGGTGGCCGGCCTGCACAACCCGGGCCGGGTGGGCCTGGGCGTGTATGGCACCCTGCTCGGCATCGCTGCCCTCGCGGGGGGTGGTGTGGCGGTGCGCCAATCGTGGATCCAGTGGTTCCCGCCCCAGGTGTCGGAATGCGGCCCCGGGCTGGAATACATGCTCGAAAGCTTCCCGCTCTCTTCCTCCCTGCCCATGATCTTCCGGGGTGCCGGGGATTGCTCGGTGGTGGACTGGACCTTCCTGGGCCTCTCCATCGCCAACTGGTCTTTCGTCAGCTTCGCCACCATCCTGGTGAGTCTGGTGGCCTACCTGGCCGGCCAGAAGCGCTGAACGGCACGCCCCGTCCCGGGGCAGTGCGCACCACATGAGTGCCCGCAAACCGCATCCCCGGATGCGGTTTGTTGCGTTTACCGCCCGTTTTCCTGGCACGCGCAGCCCTGATGCCGGGGTAACTACCCCTTAGGGGATATGGCACACCGATTGCTCTATATTCATCAATCACTGCATCAGGTGGGCGATAAAGGCTTCGCTCCCTGTGCTGCAAGCAGGTGCCAGTGCGCAGCCCCCTTCACACCCCGGGGCCCAGCGACGTGAGAGGGCCAACGGCGGCCGGATCACGATCAACGACGATCTCCCTGTACCCAGGCTTAGGCCCGCGTCGGTTTATGGACCGACCCGGGGAGAATCATTCGTCGGAGGAATCATGCGCAAACAGAAACTGGTCATGGTCGGCAACGGGATGGCGGGGGTCCGCACCCGGAGATGTACGACATCACCGTCTTCGGCGCCGAACCCCACCCCAACTACAACCGCATCCTGCTCTCTCCGGTGCTCGCCGGCGAGATGACCATCCAGGACATCATCCTCAACGACAAACAGTGGTACGCCGACAATGGCATCACCCTGCACCTGAACACCACCGTCACCGCCATCGACCGGGAAAACCGGGCCGTGAGCGCGGTGGATGCCCAGGGCGCCAGCATCAGCGTTGAATACGACCGTCTGCTGATCGCCACCGGCTCCAAGCCCTTCATCCTGCCCCTGCCGGGCGTGCTCTCGTATCGGGACATCAAAGATACCGACGAGATGATAGACGCGGCCGCCAAGTACAAGCACGCCGTCGTGATCGGGGCCGGCCTGCTGGGCCTGGAAGCCGCCAACGGCCTCGCCCTGCGCGGTATGGACGTGACCGTGGTGCACATCGCCGACTGGATCATGGAACGCCAGCTGGACCGCACCGCCGGCAAGATGCTCCAGGCCGCCCTCGAAAAGAAGGGCATGAAGTTCCGCCTCAACGCCCAGACCGCCGAGCTGATTGCCGACGAATCCGGTCGGGTGTCTGCGGTGCGCTTCAAGGATGGCGAAACCATCCCTGCCGACCTGGTGTGCATGGCCGCCGGCATCCGCCCGAACGCCGAACTGGCCGAACAGGCTGGCCTCGAATGCAACCGGGGCATCGTGGTGAGCGACGCCCTGCAAACCAGCGACCCCAGCATCTACTCGGTGGGCGAATGTGCCAACCACCGGGGCATCGCCTACGGTCTGGTGGCCCCGCTGTTTGAACAGGCCAAAGTGTGCGCCGCCCATCTGGCCGACCAGGGCCAGAACATTTACGAAGGCTCGGTGACCAGCACCAAGCTCAAGGTGACCGGCATCGACGTGTTCTCCGCCGGGGATTTCTCGGGCGCCGAAGGCACCGAAGACATCGTGCTGCACGACCCGGGCCTGGGGATCTACAAGCGCCTGGTGCTCAAGGGCAATCATCTGGTGGGCGCCGTGCTCTACGGCGACACCAAGGATGGCGCCTGGTACTTCCAGCTGCTGCGCGAAGCCCAGGACATCCATGATCTGCGCGACCACCTGGTGTTCGGCAACGCCCACCTGGGCGACGTGGGCCACAAGGGCAGCAACATGGCCGCCGCCCTGCCCGACGAAGCCGAAGTCTGCGGCTGCAACGGGGTGTGCAAGGGCACCATCGTGAATGCGATCAAGGAGCACGGCCTCTTCACCCTCGAAGACGTGCGCAAGCACACCAAGGCCTCCAGCTCCTGCGGCTCCTGCACGGGCCTGGTGGAACAGATTCTGTCCTCCACCGTGGGGGGCGCCTACGAGCCCGCCGACTCCACCAGCAAGCCCATCTGCGGCTGCACCGACCACACCCACGGCGAAGTGCGCAAGGCAATCCGCGACCACAAGCTGCTGTCGGTGGCCGATACCCAGAAGTTCATGGCCTGGAAGACCCCCAACGGCTGCTCCACCTGCCGCCCGGCCCTCAACTACTACTGCCTTTCCACCTGGCCCCACGAGGCCCAGGATGATCCGCAAAGCCGCTTCATCAACGAGCGCGCCCACGCCAACATCCAGAAGGATGGCACCTACTCCGTGGTGCCGCGCATGTGGGGCGGCCTGACCAACCCCACCGAGCTGCGCGCCATTGCCGACGCCGCTGAAAAGTATCAAGTACCCACCGTCAAGGTGACGGGCGGCCAGCGTATCGACCTGCTGGGCGTAAAGAAGGAAGACCTACCCGGCATGTGGGCCGACTTCGCCAAGGCCGGCATGGTTTCGGGCCACGCCTACGGCAAGAGCCTGCGCACCGTGAAGACCTGCGTCGGGGCCGAACACTGCCGCTTTGGCACCCAGCGCTCCATGGATCTGGGCGTGAAGCTGGAAAAGATGCTGTTCGGCATGTGGAGCCCCCACAAGGTCAAGCTGGCGGTGTCTGGCTGCCCGCGTAACTGCGCCGAATCCGGCATCAAGGATGTGGGCGTGATCGGGGTGGATTCCGGCTACGAGCTCTACATTGGCGGTAACGGCGGGATCAAGACCGAAGTGGCCCAGTTCTTCTGCAAGGTCGGCAGCGACGAGGAAGTGATGGAATACGGCGGCGCCTTCATCCAGCTCTACCGGGAAGAAGGCTTCTACCTGGAACGTACCTGCCACTACCTGGAGCGGGTGGGCATGGATCACATCAAGGCCGCCGTGCTGGATAACGCCGAAAACCGCAAGGCCCTCTACGACAAGCTGATGTTTGCCCTGCAGAACTA
>JAJTBM010000322.1 GCA_021286885.1 Rhodocyclales bacterium | reverse complement strand
TCAACCACGCGCTTAACGGGAACCAGAATCTTCAATGCTGCGCTCCTTCAAAAAAGGGAAACGCCGCCGCAGGTCCCACGACCCTCGACGGCTGGCCCGGGCTGTTTATCGTGTGCCGGTTTCCGGTACGATCCGGCCATGGGCCATGTTTCTCACCAAAAACGCGCAGCTTCTCACAGCCGCCTTGCCTTGTCACTGGCCGTACGGTAGCGTATGGAGCTTCAGCCGTCAATATATGCGCCCGATAAACACACCTTAAAATCAGCCCATTCCCCCCTTATCCACCCATTTCCGCCACCACATCCGCATGGAAAAGCCCCCCCGCGTACAACTTGACCGCTCCGCCTGGATCCAGGCCGCCCTCGACACCCTGGCCAACGAAGGCGTCACCGGCGTCCGGGTCGAAGTCCTCTCCAAACGGCTGGGCGTGACCAAGGGCAGCTTCTACTGGCATTTCAAGGATCGCCAGGATCTGCTGAGCGCCGTGCTCGACACCTGGAAGGAAGGCCGCATCCAGGACATCGTGAAGCAGACCCACCCGGACCCGAGCGCCAGCCCCACCCAGAAAGTCGCCCAGATCCACCGGGTCATCGACATCTACAGCACCAGCCGCAACCGCAAGGGCATCCTGATCGAGCTGGCCATGCGCGAATGGGCCCGCCGGGACAACGCCACCGCCGCCATCGTCGAAGAGGTGGACGCCTGGCGTCTGCGCTGCGCCCGGGAGATGTTCCTGGGCTGCGGCCTGCCCATGCACGAGGCTTCCACCCGCAGCATGCTGCTCTACGCCTACGTGTTTGGCGTCTCGATGATGATTTACGACCGCTTCGATGCCGACGTGCCGCGCCTGAAGGACGACATCCGCGACATGATCGCCGGCGGGCTAAGCACCTGAGCTCCCCCAAGGCGGGCAGCCCTCCCCTGCCCGCCCCCCCACCGCCCCAATCAGAGGGCGCGCCTGCTGCATTCTGCATTCCGATCTGCAGCCCCACCCTGCACGCCCCTCGCCCCAGAGCCCCAGTCTCAGACTCAGACTCAGCCCCTGCTTGTTGAAGACCTGGTCACGCGCTGCGGTTTTTTTGGTTTATATCTTTGCGTTTTAAATTTGACCGAGCGGTACGGTACGATTTTGATAGAAACGCCCCGCTCAGATCAGCACACAGGGTTCAGCGCAGCCCAGGCACGGCCTCCTGGGCGTTGCGGCCCGTGGCGGCGATCACGTCCTCAACGGGCAGGCCGCGCAGTTCAGCCAGCACGGCGGCCATGCGGGGCAGTTGGTCCGGGGTATTCACCTGGCCGGCACGCCAGGCGGGAGGGATGTCTGGCGCATCGGTTTCAAGTACCAGCGCATCCAGCGGCAAGGTGGCCGCCAGTTCGCGGATGCGGCGGGAGCCGGAATAGGTCATCGCGCCCCCGAAACCCAGCTTGAAGCCGAGCCCGATAAAGGCTTCCGCCTGCTGGCGGCTGCCATTGAATGCATGGGCAATGCCGCCCCGCACCCGGATGCGGCGCAGGTACTTGAGCACCTGATCCTGGGCGCGGCGCACGTGCAGAATCACCGGCAAGTCCAATTCCCGGGCCAGGCGCAGTTGGGCTTCAAACCAGGGCAACTGGGCCTCCAGGGCGGGTTCGGTCACAAAGCCATCCAGCCCGATCTCGCCCACCGCCACCGGGGCGCCATGTTGCAGACGTGCGCGCAGGTGCGTCAGGTCTTCTGCCCGGGCCCGGCCCACATATAAAGGATGGATGCCCCAGGCGGGGCGCACGTCTGGCGCCCGGGCGGCCAGATCGGCCACCGCCTGAAAGCTGGCCGCCTCCACCGCCGGCACCAGCAGCCGGGCCACTCCGGCCCGGCGGGCATCGGCAAGGCAATCCTGGCCGCCCTGCGCAAGCTCGGGGGCGTCCAGGTGGCAATGGGTGTCGATCAGCATGGGCGCGCCGGGGCTTGGTGAGTGGGCTGTTTAACGGCCTTGCCAGACCGGCTTGCGCTTGGCCATGAAGGCGTCGATACCTTCGGCGGCGTCTTCGCTCATCATGTTGCAGGCCATGGTCTCGGCGGCCAGCTGGTAGGCGGCGTCCATGCCCATTTCGAGCTGCGAGTAGAACATCTGCTTGCCCATCGCAATGGCCACCGGCGACTTGGCGCAGATGGAGGCCGCCAGACGGCTCACTTCCACATCCAGTTCTTCAGACGACACCACCCGATTCACCAGCCCACGTCGGCGGGCTTCGGCGGCGTCGATGAAATCGCCCGTCACCAGCATCTCGAAGGCTTCCTTGCGCCCCATGTTGCGGGCCAGGCCCACGCTGGGGGTGGCGCAGAACAGGCCCACATTGATGCCCGACACCGCAAACCGGGCCGGCTCGGCGGCCACCGCCAAGTCGCACATGGACACCAGCTGGCAGCCCGCAGCGGTGGCGATGCCGTGCACCCGGGCAATCACCGGCTGGGGCATGGCGATGATCTGCATCATCACCTTGCCGCACAGGCGGAACAGGGCCTGCTGGAATTCCTTGGTGTAGTTGCCGCGCATCTCCTTGAGATCGTGGCCAGCACAGAAGGCCTTGCCCGCCCCGGCCAGCACCACCACGCGCACGCTCTTGTCGGCGGCCAGGGCCTGGAGCGCGGCCAGCAGGGCTTCCAGCATGGGGCGCGACAGGGCGTTGAACTGGCCCGGGCGGTTGAGGGTCAGGGTGGCGACGCCTTCCGCGTCCTGGCGCAGCACCAGGGGTGCTTCGGTGGCATCGGCGGCATTGGCAGTTACTTGATTAATCTGGGTATTCATGCGGTTCTCCTCCCGGGCGCAGGGCCCGATCATGGTTTGTTGTTGGTTTGGGTACGACACAAACAGGGTCAAACAAAATCAGCCTATTCAGGCTTCAGTCACTTCCGCTGAAGCCACTCACGGGCACAGGCTGGCCTGGGCCGCCAGCCAGTGGGCCAGATCCTGCTCCAGCTGAAGACTGGCAGTGGCCAGCGCCGTCACGCCGCCAGCGGCGCGAGCCTCCGGGGCGGGCTGGCTGAGGCTGAAGGGCTGGCTGGCGAGCAGGCGTTCGCTGCGCCCATCCAGCAGGCTGGCCCGGGCTTCGATCACGCCCCGGGCCTGGGCGGGGCCATCAAACACCTGGATGAATTCATCCACATCCAGGCGCAGCCGGCAACCCTGGCCGGCGGGCGTTGCGCCCACCCGCAGGGCCCGGCGCAGCTCCAGCTCCAGCAGGCGGGCCGGAGGCGCGGCCCAGCGGCTTTCCAGATAACTCTGGCGACGGGCCGGGTCGGCGTAGAGCAGCCGGTATTGCATGCTGGTAGCGTTGAGCCAGGGGGCGCCCTGCACTTCCAGACTGCGCAGGGCGAGGCCGGGAGCCTCAAGCCGGGCGGCGGGCAGCGGGCCCAGGTCATAGCTGGCCGGGGTGGGTGCGGGAGTGGGCAGGCTGGCGCAGGCCGCCAGACCCAGCACGAGCCCCAGGGAAAGCAGTGTCTTCATCGGGCAGGCGCCTTGGGTGGGGTGAAGCCGGCCTCGCCGGGTCCGGGCGGGGCTTTTTCCCGGCCCAGCACCAGGGACTGGGGCGCGGCTCGCAGTTCTTCGGCCAGATTGTTGAGCTGGCGCGAGGCGGTGGTGAGTTCGTCCAGCAGGGCCGGCAGGCGAGCCAGTTCGCCCCCGTTGAGGGCATCGCCGGTGCGCACCAGGCTGCTATCCAGATGCTCGCTCAGGGTGTTGAGGCGGCCGAGCAGAGCCTGGGCCTCCCCGGCCAGGGGGCCGGCGCCGGCGCTGGCCTTTTCGAGGTTGTCGAGGCTGCGGCTGATTCGCCCCAGGTTGTCGCCACTCAGCACTGCACGCACCGCCGCGAGGGTGCGGGGCGCCTCCTGGAGGCTGCGATCCAGCCCAGCGCTGGCCGATTCGAGATGG
>JAJTBM010000321.1 GCA_021286885.1 Rhodocyclales bacterium | reverse complement strand
TGCGGCGTGACAGGTGTTCCATGGCTACAGATGCGGATTTTGCCGCCCATGTGCTCGAACAGCTTGCCGAACTGGGCGGCATGAGCACCCGCCGCATGTTTGGCGAGTACGCCCTTTACCGTTACGGTCAGGTGGTGGGACTGCTGTGCGACAACCAGATGTTCCTGAAGCCCACCGAGGCCGCACGGGCTCTGCTGGCCGAACCCGCCTATGGCCACCCTTTTCCGGGTGCCCGCCCCCATCTGCTCGTCAATGAGCTGCTGGACGACCGGGAAAGCCTGGCCAAGCTGGTTCGGGTGACTTCAGAAAATCTGCCTGCCAACGCCTCGCGCAAACCCCGTAAAACACATACGACCGATGCAGACGGAACTACTCCGGTAAATCGTCTGCCCAATCTGGGGCCCAAATCAGCCCGGATGCTGGCCGATGCCGGCATCCGCACGTTGGCTGAGCTGCAAGCCCTGGGTGCGGTACGCGCCTATGCCCAGATCAAGGCCACCCAGCCTGGCGCGAGCCTGAATCTGCTGTGGGCGCTGGAAGGCGCCCTCACCGGCAGCCCCTGGAAAACCGTGGCCCGGGAACACCGGGCCAGCCTGCTCCTGGCCCTGGATAGCCTGTCTGCACCGCTCGCACCGGATCAGTAACCCCAACACCCCGCACCCGTGCATCGCGTTGCGGCGTGCGCCACCTCAACCATCACCAACCCGCCTACGGAATCCCCATGAAGCGTTTGTTCCTCTCCCTGGCCCCCCTGGTGCTTCTTCCTGCCCTGGCCATGCCGGCCCAAGCCGCCCACACGAACAATAAGAACAAACCTGCGGCCACGAAGCCAACAGCCAAAAGCAGCAAACCCAGCAATTCGAGCAAAAAAACCCGCACAGGTCGCCACCACGCCCTCGCCACAGGTGCAGGCGTAGCAACGGCAGGCGCAGCCCTTGCTGGCGGCGAGAGCAGCCCACCCCCAACCATGGCAGAACTCAAAGCCGCCGATTTCAGCGGCACCTACGCCTGCACCGGCCAGGATGCCCAGGAAGGCCCCTACACCGGCACCGTCAAACTGACCCGGGTGGAAGCCCACAGCACCGGCAACCAGGGCTCCTATCAATTCACCCTCGAAGTGCCAGGCTACGGCCTTTACAGCGGCGAGGCTGTGAGTGATGGCACCATGATGGCCATGCACTTCGCCCTGGCCGACCAGACTACCCGAGACTACGGCACCGGCATTGCCCGCTTCATCCGCACCAAGCAGGGCAAGTGGATGTTCAACAAGTTCTACTACGAGCCCGAGTTCAAGGGTGGCAACCACGGCAGCGAACTCTGCGTACAGCAGTAAGGTAAGACTGTAACCCTATAGCCAATGGCCCATGTCCCCGAAGGAAAATGAGCCATTGGCTTAAGTGAAGCATTAAGTAGAGTTGAATGTTTTTAACACTTCAACGCTAAAACACACCAAGCTACTTCAGGACCGTCGAAGCGACGCTTAAGACCGAAATCGGCCGACCTGCCTTAGACGTCTTGCCATTGGGAAAGCTGGCGTAGCTAATATGCTGACGGATCTGCAAGGAAGTCGTCAGATTAGGGTTTGCTATGAGGAGCAATCCAATCGCCGCCGATGCATGGGCTGTCGCATATCCCATCCCGCTGACGGTCGCAATAGCCCCGGTGCTACTGAACGTCAGAACGTTCGCGCCCGGCACCCAGGTGTGCTGACATTGCCCTGCACTCGCGAAGGCCGGTTCAACACCGGTGGAATCCACTGCACCCGCAACAACCCCGCCAGAACTCCATACCGCTTGCGACAGTGCGCTACAGCCCCCCGCCACATGCTCGGCCCCCGTCGAGAACACTAAACCTTTGGCAGAGGCCGCATTCATGGTGTTCGAAAGGATCGCGCTCATGGTCTCCGGCGACGACAAGGTCATGCTCAGATTCACCACCGAGCGCCCAGGATTTTTACGGGTGGCAAGGTCTATCCCTTTAATCAGGTTGCCCATAGTACCCGTGCCATTGCATCCCAAGACGCGCACACTCATGATGGAGGCACTTGATGCAATGCCGACCAAACCAGAAGTATTGTCCCGCGCACCAATAATCCCTGCCACTTGCGTACCATGCCCATGGCAATCTCCAGTCACGGTATCGGGCAGGATGTTATAGCTGTAGGGGGTTACCAGATCCGACAAGGGCGCAACACCCGTATCCAGCACAAACATATATTTGCTGCCGAGGCTGCTGATGGGCTCAGTGCCATCCCCTGCAACCAAACGCGAAATGTGGGCATTGAGATACGGAATGGTCCACGGAACAATCTGGGGGCTCGTGGGCGGCGTAGCTACCGAAAGCTGGACCCCACTGGCTTGGGTGGTTCGGTCAGCTTCAATCAGAGATACATTCGGATTGGCCTTCAAAAGGGTGTACTGGGTTGCCGTCAGGTAAGCCGTAAACCCCTTGATGGTCTCGCTCATCATATGGGTTGCCTGAAAACCGTATTGGGTTTCCAGGCTCTTGGTTTTGGCGACCACGCGGGAATCCAGATAACTCCAGGTGGGGGAACTCAGACGGGGATCCGTCACAGTCCCGACCGGGGACTGCACCGCCGTATCGTAGTACTGCACAACGTACTGACCGGCACTCTGAGCCTGGGCTGTGCACGTCACTGCCGCCAAGGCGCCAAAAACCGCAAGCATTGCACATTGCTTCATCATCTTCATCACCGTTTGCTAATAGGGTGACGACATTTTGCAACGCATTACCTAAATTGCAAGCCCGTTTACGTTTTCAGCATAACCTGGGCGTGAAGCAGTACCGGCAAATCATCATTTCCCGACAGCCTCAAGTCTGCCGTCCATCCCCCCGCCGGGCCTCCCGACGCCGGTAGTGACTCACTGCTGGCCAAACCACCAGCACGCCCAAACCGGCTAGTAACAGCGCCGGCCAAATCATGGGGCGGTTCCATTCGGTACGCTTCAGGGCGCGCTCGTTCAAATCGATGCGCTGGTACTTGAGGGTGTTGCGGATGATCTTGCCCGGCTTGCGGTTTTTCACCCAACCATGCTGGAGGGTGTAGGCCTTCTCATAAAAGCCCCAGACCCAGGGCGCATCGTGCTGAAGAATGCGCAGCATGCGCTGGATGATGGCAAGGCGCTCCGGGCTATCGGGCATGGCCTTCATCCGCTCAAAGAGGCGGTCGTACTCGGCATTCTGGTAATTGGCGGCGTTCTCGCCCTGGTTCTTGACCTTGCCCTGGGGGCCGTAGAGCAGGAACAGGAAGTTTTCCGGGTCGGGATAATCTGCATTCCACCCCCAGTAGAAAATCTGGGCATTGCCCTTGCGGATTTTTTCCTGGAAGCGATTGTAGTCAGTGGCCCGCACCACCAGCTGAATGTCCAGCTTGCGTAGCTGCTTGGTGAGCCAATCGATGCTGGCCTTGTCGCCCATGCCGCTGCCGGTGGTGTCCAGATTGATGACCAGAGGCTCGCCAGTCTTGGCCTGACGCCCGCCCGGGTAGCCCGCCTCGGCCAGCAGGCGGCGGGCTTCCTCGATGGATTTGCGCTGGGGACGGCCTTCCACCCAGTCGTACACCTCGGGGTTGATCCCCGCCTGGCCCGCTTGATAGCCCAGCAGGCCCGGAGGCAGCGGGTGCATGGCCGGCAGACCGCGCCCGTTCAGAAAGACCGAGATGAACTCCTCCTGGTCGATGGCTATCGACAGGGCCAGACGCAGCTTGCGGGCCGCCTCTGAAGTGCCCCCTACCACCGAATCCAGCATATTGAAGCCCATGTACATCACCGATGGCGCCACCGAGGTGGTGAGGCGTATCCCCTTGGCGGCCATTTCATCGGAGAGATTCACATCCCCGGCTCCCCCCATTTGCACCGCCTGATCGAAGTTGTCGGAAGACACCCCCGACGCATCAAAATAGCCCTGCAAAA
>JAJTBM010000320.1 GCA_021286885.1 Rhodocyclales bacterium | reverse complement strand
GGGGCGTAGCGCCCCTGAGCCGGCCAGCCCTCGGGCATCCTCACGCCAGCAGCGCCTGCTGCATGAGCGGCTGCTTGCCGAAGAACGCGCCGAGCGCGCTGAGACAGGCTTGGAATATTGGGCCCAGCTCTGTGCGGGTGGCCAGTGGGTCTGGCATTCCGATGAAAACCTGCTGCGTCTGGAAGGCTTGGGCGCCCTGAGTCTGCCCCAGTTGATGTCGGGCTTGGCGTGGGGCGAGCGTGTGCGCTTGTTGCGCCGCGTCCTGCGTTGCCGCCAGCGTGGCGGCTTTTTCACCGGGCTTGCCTGCTGGCAGGCTGCGGGTGCTGTGCCCCGCTGGCTGGAATTGCGCGGGCGCTTGCGGGGTGATGGGGTGTGGTGGGGCGTGTATCGGGATGCCAGCGCCGAACAGGAACGCATTCGTGAGCTGGAGGCGGCTTTGCGCGCCCGCGAAGAATTGCTGGCAGGGGTGAGCCACGAAATCCGCACGCCCTTGGGCGGTATGCGCGGGCTGGTTGATCTGGTGATGGACGGCCGTCTCAGCACCGATCAGCGGGAATATCTGCAGGCGCTGCGTGGTTCTGCGGACATGTTGCTCTGCATCGTGAATGATGTGCTGGACTTGGCCCGGCTGGAGGCGGGGGGGATGCAGCTGGAGCAGGTGGCGTTTTCCCTGCCCGAACTGCTGGACACCACCCTGCGCACCCTGGCGCCGGAAGCCGAGCGCAAGGGCCTGGAGTGTTTCTATACCCTGGCGCCCGATGTGCCCCTGAGCGTGCGGGGCGACCCCCTGCGCATGCGCCAAGTTATCAGCAATCTGCTCAGTAACGCGATCCGGTTTACCGACAGTGGCCAGGTGGAGGTGTTCGTGCGCCGTGTCGCGGGTGCAGAAGGGGCGCGTTTGCTGGTGTCGGTGCGGGATTCAGGTTGCGGCGTTCCGCCAGCCTTGCGCCAGCGGATTTTTGATCCCTTCGTCCAGGTCTTGCCTTCCCATGCCCGTACCCATGGGGGGAGTGGTCTGGGTCTGGCCCTCTGCCGCCGCATGGTGGCCCTGATGGGCGGGCGCATACGCTTGGGCAGCCGGCCTGGGCGGGGGAGCGTGTTCATGTTTGATGTGCCCTTGACGTTTGCCGGCGAGCCCATCCAGGTGGGTGCCGCCCCACGCCTGGAGGGGCGGCGCGTTTTGCTGGCGGCGCCCAATGCCCGCTGGCGGCGTAGCTTGCGTGGGCTGCTCGGCAGCTGGGGGCTTGAGGTGGTGGAGGTGGCCGACGGGGACGAGGCGCTCCAGGCCCTGGCCCAAGCCTCCCGCCAGGGTGCGGCGTTTGATTTTCTGCTGCTGGATGCCCGTATGGCACCGCCTGGGGGGCTGGGGCTGGTGGAGCGTTTGAGCGCGGGATGGCCCACCCTGGAAAGGGTGATTCTGATGTGCGATCCGGCCTTGAAGCAGGTGCAGGCGCCCCGTCTGGCCGGCTTGCATGTGGGGGGGCATCTGCTCAAGCCTTTCTCTGCGCAGACCTTGGAAAACACCTTGATGCAGGCGCTGCAGGGTGCCCCGGTGCTCAGCGTGCCGCCCGTGGAAGGTGCTGCGTTGCAGGCCCTGGCGGCGCTGCCGCCCCAGGATGTTCTGTTGGTGGATGACAGTCCCTTGATCCAGCTTGCCTTGGGGGCTGTGTTGCGCCAGGCGGGGCATCGTGTGACTCAGGTGGGCAGCGGCACGGAGGCTTTAGAAGTGATTGATGCCCGGCGCCATTTTGATCTGGTCTTGCTGGATATCCAGTTGCCGGGCATGGATGGGTTTGAAACCCTGCGCGCCATCCGGGCCCTGGAGGCGCGCAGAAGCTGGGTGATTGGTGGTGAATGGCGCCCTTTGCCCGTCGTGGCCATGACTGCTCATGCCTTGCCCGCCGATCGGGAGCGCTGCTTGGCGGCGGGGATGGATGCCTATCTGAGCAAGCCGGTGCACCCTGAATTGTTGCTGGATGTGATGCGCACGCTAGCGGCTGGGGGCGGGGGGGCGATGCATCCAGCCGAAGAGGGCGCCCACGCCTGGGCCGATCTAGGGGGGAGTCCGGTGGTGGCTGATCTGGATGAAACCCTGGCCTTGTTGGGAGGCAACCGGCAGGCGCTGCATGAAATGGCCCAGATGTTTCTGGAGGGGGTCGAGCGCCAGCAAGGGCAGTTGCGCGAAGCCTGGAAAAACCGGGCCTGGGCCCGGCTGCGGGAGCGGGTGCATGCGCTCAAAGGAAGTGTCAGCGTGTTTCACGCCACGGGTTTTTTGCAGGCTGCCCAGGCGGTGGAGCAGGCTGCGCGGGCAGGTGAGGGCGCCGCTGTGGACGAGCTGATGCCACGTCTGCTGCGCGAGCTTCAGCTGCTGGTGGGGGTTTTGCGCAAATCCTGCCTCGGCAGGTGAGCTGTGTGGGGCTTGCCCGGCGATTTGTCAGCCCCTTGTCAGAATCCCGACAACAAGGTTTGCCCGAAGTGTGGCCTTCAGGCTATAATTCGGGAGTTTTTAAGCGGGATAGCCTTATGTGGGCTGATCCCGTTTTTCATGTATAGCGCGGGCTGTAGCCATTATCGCTATCCATGCCAGTCGTTCAATCACAAGATTCTTCCGAGGAGTTCGCCGTGTCAGCTTTCCCGCCCGCCATTCTTGCCCTCGCCGACGGGACGGTGTTTTACGGTAAAGGTATCGGGGCCGTAGGGGTGACGACCGGTGAAGTGGTGTTCAACACCTCCATGTCCGGTTATCAGGAAATCCTCACCGACCCTAGCTATTGTCGTCAGATCGTCACCCTCACTTATCCCCACATCGGCAACACCGGTATCAACCGGGAAGATTGCGAAGCCGGCAAGGTTTACGCCGCCGGCCTGGTGATTCGTGATCTGCCCCTGCTCGCCTCCAACTGGCGGAATGAGCAGGCGCTGGATGCCTATCTCAAGTCCGAAAACATCGTCGCCATCGCCGGCATCGACACCCGCAAGCTCACCCGCATTCTGCGTGAGAAGGGTGCCCAAGCTGGCTGCATCATCACCGCCAATACCGCTGCCGAGCTGAGCACCGAAGTGGCCCTGGCCCAGGCCCGGGGCTTCCCCGGTCTGGCCGGCATGGATCTGGCCAAGGTGGTTTCCTCCACCGAGTCCTACAGCTGGACCGAAGGTGAATGGCAGCTCGACAAGGGCTACGTCAACCAAGAAGCCCCGCGCTTCCATGTGGTGGCCTACGATTTCGGCGTCAAGCGCAACATTCTGCGCATGCTGGCCGAACGCGGCTGCCGCCTGACCGTGGTGCCCGCCCAGACCCCCGCCGCTGAAGTGCTGGCCCTCAATCCGGATGGTGTGTTCCTGTCCAACGGCCCTGGCGATCCGGAGCCCTGCGACTACGCCATCAAGGCCATTCAGGAAGTGCTGGCCAAGGGCATTCCGACCTTCGGCATCTGCCTGGGTCACCAGCTGCTGGCCCTGGCTTCTGGCGCCCGCACCCTGAAGATGAAGTTCGGTCACCACGGGGCCAACCACCCGGTGAAGGATCTGGACTCCGGTCAGGTGCTGATCACCAGCCAGAACCACGGTTTTGCGGTGGATGCCGAGAGCCTGCCCGCCAATCTGCGCGCCACCCACGTTTCCCTGTTCGACGGCAGCCTGCAAGGCCTCGCCCGGACTGACGTGCCGGCCTTCTGCTTCCAGGGTCACCCGGAAGCCAGCCCCGGCCCCCACGACGTGGCCTATCTGTTCGACCGTTTCATTTCGCTGATGGAGGCGAGGGGTCAGGCCTGATCCGACGGCGCATCCTGCTCCCGGATGCGCCCCAGCACTCCCGGACAACCGCCTGATTTACCCAGAAGAACCATGCCAAAACGTACAGACATCAAGTCCATCCTCATCATCGGCGCCGGCCCGATCATCATCGGTCAGGCCTGCGAATTCGACTACTCCGGCGCC
>JAJTBM010000319.1 GCA_021286885.1 Rhodocyclales bacterium | reverse complement strand
GCTTGAGGCGTTCGTGCAATGGGAAAAGGACGCTGGAGCACAGCGAGGTGTACACGCTCATGGGGTTCTGATTCCGTAACTTACTTGTCAGCGGGCCGGGGCGCTCAGCACATGGCGATACACCCCCAGCCATTGTTCTTTTACATGGGGCCAGGCATAGCCCCGGGCCTCGGCGAGGCCGGCTTCCAGCATGCGGGTGGTGAGGGCCGGTTCTTCGATGAGCCGGCACACCGCCGCCGCCATGGCTTTATAGTCGCCCGATGCTACCAGCAGCGCCGTTTTTTCGTGGAAGGCAATATACGGAATCCCGCCCACATCCGTCGTGACCACTGGCACACCGCTCGCGTAGGCCTCAAGAATCGAGATGGGCATGTTGTCCACCGTGCTCGGATTGAGGGCCACATCGGCAGTCGCGTAGAGGGCGGGAATCTGATCGTTGTCGATCCGACCCACGAAGCTGACCCCATCGGCCACCCCGAGTTCCTGCACCAGGGCTTCGCAGCGCCCCAGCTCCGGGCCGGTGCCGGCCACCGTGAGGCGGGCCGCCGGATAGCGGGTACGCACCGCCGCAAAGGCCCGAATGGCCATGGGGATGTCGTAGATGGGCTCCAGGTTGCGGGTCACGATCAGATGGGGTGCGGAGGTAAACACTCGCTCCCGGGGGGTGAAGCGGGTCAAATCCACGATATTGGAGACGATCTGGGACTCCAGCCCGAAGCGCCCGAACACGTCTTTCAAGAACCCGGAAGGCGTCACCAGCCTATCCACCGAACCCAGCATCCGGGCCACGTAGGGCACAGTGCTTTGCAGGAAGGGTTCGGCATTGCCACCCCGGTAATTGACGATGATGCGCACCCCGCGCATCCGCCCGATCACCACGGCTGGCGCGGCAAACAAATGCCAGGCCCAACCCGAGTTGGCAAAGATGTGAAAGACCTGATTGCGCCCCGCCGCCTGCCACAGGGCCCACAGATAGGGCAGCAGGCGGGCAAAGGCGCGCAGCACCGGAATACGCCCGATCCAGGCCGGGCTGTAGGGGGCGTTGGTGCGCACCAGTTCCATGGGCACACCTTCGGCTTGCATCAGACGCACCAGTTGACGGCACTGGTTGGCCATGCCGCCCGAGGGCGGCGGCAGGGGGCCGACTACGGCCACCCGGGGTTCAACGGCCATGGGCCACCCTTTCTGCTTTCATGGGCTGGAGCAGGAGCAACAGGCCCAGCACCAGGGCCAGGGCGGCCAGGGCGCAGAAGGCTTCGGCAGCCAGGATCAAGCGCCCCTTGAGCTGCTCCATGTGGGCGATCCGGGCCCCACTTTCGGGGGTTTCGATGATGCGCATGCGGGGCTGAACGCCTTCGATGATCGCGGCGAGCTGCTCCACATGGCGGGAAATCTTGCCCAGGGCTTCCACGGTCGGATTACCGTTGGCCGAGAACACATCATTGCCCCACCACAAGTACCACTGATCCATCCCGTTGCGATAGTAGGCCAGGGCCTTCTCGGGGATCACGAAGCCCACCCGGGCATCCGGGTTGAACTGCACGATGCGGGCCATGGGCCGCTCGCCCCGCAGGGCAGCACGGAACTCCAGGGCCGAGAGGGCTTCGCCGCTGTCGGGATCAACAAACAGGTAGTTGTTGTAGAGGTCGATGGCACGCCACTTGCCGGCCTGGTCGTCCCACACTTCATTAAAAATGTGGCCATGGCCGCCATAGCCATCGAAGGAGAAACTCCACTGCCGGGTGACGATGCCGGCGGCGTGGGCCAGGGCGGTGAACACGTCGGCAAAGTCGCCGCAATAGCCCTCGCCCTGCGCCACGATGCGGGTGTAGCTTTCTTCCAGCCCCTTCATGATGGGGCCCTTGTCGTCCAGCTTGACCTGGAGGCTGCGCCCCAGGGCCTGGGCCCGGGGCCAGCTGCCCCCCGTGGTGTATTCAGGACGCGCCTGGGCGAGTGTGCTGAAAAAGGGGCTGGGCTGGGCGTGTTCCAGTCGGAAGTCGGCGGGCGCCTGGGCCGGGGCCCAGGCCAACTGGGCGGGGTTCACCACCCCATCCAACACCAGCGCATTGCGCAAACGCACCGCCTCGCTGCTGGGGAAGGCCTGGGACAGCACCCAGACCAGCACCAGCAGGAGCAGCGCCAGATCCAGCTTGAGCAGCCGGGCCAACCACATGCGCTGGCGAGGGGGAATCACCAGCACAGCCCTTCCACCTGACCCTGGAGCTGCACGCTGGCGGGCAGGCCCACCAGATCCAGCACGTACTGGTCCGGGCGCACGGTGGCGGCCAGGGTGGCGAAGATTTCCGGCGTGGCCAAACCCACCACCAGCACTTCGGACTCGGCCACCACATCGGCCAGATCCGGCTTCATCAGTTCGCCCAGATGGGGTACGTACTTTTCGATGAAGCGACGGTTGGCGCCCAGCAGGCGAGAAAGGTGCACCTCAGGATCGTAGATCGAGAGCTGGATGCCCTTGCCAGCCAGCTGCTCGGCCAGGGTCACCATGGGGCTTTCGCGCAGGTCGTCGGTGCCGGTCTTGAAGGAGAGGCCCACAAAACCGATCTTGCGCTTGCCGGTTTCGAGGAGCTTGTTGATGGCCAGCTCCACGTGGTTCCGGTTGGACGACATGATGCCGGCCAGCATGGGGATTTCCACGTCGTGGGTCTTGGCCAGATAGGTGGTGGCGCGCAGATCCTTGGGCAGGCAGGAGCCGCCAAAGGCAAAACCGGGGCGCAGATAGGCGCGGGAGATATTGAGCTGGGTATCCTGGCAGACCAGATCCATCACCTCGAAGGGGTTCACTCCGAGGGCTTCGCACAGGCGGGCGGTTTCGTTGGCGAAGGTGATCTTGAGGGCGTGGAAGTTGTTGCAGCAGTACTTCATCATCTCGGCGGAGCGGACGGAAGTGCGCAGGAACTTGCACGGCAGGTGGCCAAACAGCTGTTGCAGGCGCTCGATGGGGTAGTCGTGATTGGCACCCACCACGGTGAACGGGGGCTTGTCGTAATCGCGGATCGAGGAGCCTTCACGCAGGAACTCGGGCTGGAAGCACAGGTGGAAGCCTTCGCCATCCTTCTTGCCGGAGCCCGCTTCAATGATGGGCCGCAGGGACGCAGCACAGCCCCCTGATCCTGGCTGCCATTGAGGGCAGACGGGGTGCCCACGCACACCAGGGAGATGTCGGAATCGAGCACTGCCTGGACCACATCGGTGGTCACGGTGACTCGACCGCTGGCCACCACGGCCTGCATCAGGTCAACCATGCCTTCTTCGACCACCGGGGTCTTGCCTTCACGGATCAGATCCAGCTTGGTGGGGTCGATGTCCACCCCGATCACCTCGTGGCCGTCCCGGGCCAGGCAGGCCAACGAAACAGCACCCACATAACCGAGGCCAAAAATGCTGATCTTCATGCGTGTTTTCCCTGGTTGTCGTGAAACTGTTGAATGCAGCGGGCGATGATCGCGTCCAGGCGCTCCATGGAGCGGGGCCAGGCGTGATTGCTGAGCATCCGGGCCCGCCCGGATTCTGCCAGACGCTGGCGCTCGGCCGCACTGGAGCAGATCCGCAGAACTTGCCGAGCATAGTCTTCGGGGGTGTCGGCGACGAGGAAATGCTTCTCGGACTCCGCATCGACGCCACCGGCTGCCACACTGCTGGTAACGACCGGCACGCCCATGGCCATGGCTTCCAGGATTTTATTCTGGGTGCCCCGGGCAATATTGAGGGGCGCCACCATCAGGGCGGAGCTACGCACATAGGGGCGCACATCGGGCACCGAGCCGGTGACGGTAACGCCGTCCAGCTCGGCCAGCTTGCGCACCGCCGGAGACGGATCAGCCCCCACGATGAGCAGCTTCAGGGCCGGGCGAGCAGCCTTGAGCCTGGGCCAAACCTCGCTGCAGAAGCGGAACATGCACTCCTGGTTGGGGTAGTAGTCCA
>JAJTBM010000318.1 GCA_021286885.1 Rhodocyclales bacterium | reverse complement strand
CAGCGGCAACCTTCTTCTTCATCTTGTTGCGCACTTCCAGCATGTCCCGGACGGGGATGCCTTCGGTGATGCAGATGGCCAGATCCAGGTCGGCTTCAACGGCTTCCCAGATGGCGGCAGCAGCGCCAGCGGGCGGCACGTAGATCACGGAAACGGTGGCGCCGGTTTCAGCGGCAGCTTCCTTCACGGTGCCGTAGATGGGCACGTCGAGGATCTTCTCACCGGCCTTCTTGGGGTTCACACCGGCGACAAAGCAGTTCTTGCCGTTCGCGTACTCGATGCACTTCTCGGTGTGGAACTGGCCGGTCTTCCCGGTGATGCCCTGGGTGATGACCTTGGTGTCTTTATTGATCAGGATGGACATTCCGAGACTCCTTACTTGACCGCGTCAACAATCTTCTGGGCCGCTTCGGCCATGGTGTCGGCAGCGATGATCGGGAGACCCGAATCACGCAGGATCTGCTTGCCGATGTCTTCGTTGGTGCCCTTCATGCGGACAACCAGCGGAACCGACAGGTGCACTTCACGGGCCGCGGTGACCACGCCGGTGGCGATGGTGTCGCAGCGCATGATGCCGCCGAAGATGTTGACGAGAATGCCCTTGACCTTGGGGTTCTTGAGCATGATCTTGAAGGCTTCGGTCACCTTCTCGGTGGTGGCGCCGCCGCCCACGTCCAGGAAGTTGGCCGGCTCAGCGCCGAACAGCTTGATGGTGTCCATGGTGGCCATGGCCAGGCCAGCACCGTTCACCAGACAACCAATGTTGCCGTCCAGGGAGATGTAGGCCAGATCGAACTTGGAGGCTTCGATTTCGTCGGCATCTTCTTCATCCAGATCGCGGTAGGCGACGATTTCGGGATGACGGTAGAGGGCGTTGGAGTCGAAGTTGAACTTGGCGTCCAGAGCCTTGATGGTGCCGTTGCCTTCGTGGATCAGCGGATTGATTTCCGCCAGGGAGGCATCGGTTTCCATGTAGCAGGTGTACAGCTTCTTCAGGGTGTCCACAGCCTGGGCGATGGAGCCTTCCGGAATGCCGATACCCTGGGCCAGGGTCAGGGCCTGTTCGTCGGTCAGGCCGGTGGCCGGATCAACGAAGACCTTGATGATCTTTTCGGGGGTGTTGTGCGCGACTTCTTCGATGTCCATGCCGCCTTCGGAGGAGGCCATCATGGCAACCCGTTGGGTCGCCCGGTCGGTCAGGGCTGCGACGTAGTATTCGTGCTTGATATCGGCACCTTCCTCGATCAGCAGGTTACGCACCTTCTGGCCTTCGGGGCCGGTCTGGTGGGTAATCAGCTGCATGCCGAGGATCTGGCTGGCGTATTGACGCACTTCGTCCAGGGACTTGGCGACCTTAACGCCACCGCCCTTGCCGCGCCCGCCTGCATGGATTTGGGCCTTGACGACCCAAACCTTGCCGCCCAGGGTTTCAGCTGCCTTAACCGCATCTTCAACGGTCGTGCAGTGAATCCCGCGCGGAACCGTTACGCCGAACTTATTCAGGATTTGTTTGCCCTGATATTCGTGAATTTTCATGGTTGCCCTTCGATCGAAGTCGCGGCCCTCTGTGGCCGCTCACGCTTGGTTGATGGGTCTCTTCGGGGTTGCAGCACAACCCCGCGACATGCACGCCGTTCTCCCTCTTCCGACGCACATACCGCGCTGCTTCCCCCGGACAGTTCAAGAAAGGACATCCGGGAAAAACCCTTCCAGCAAACCGGACAGTTCCCTTACAGGTTGGTAGGCCGGATTGCGGATCAATTGATTATATACGAAACACAGCCCATGACCCGGTTCACGCTGCGGCACAGCAACTATTCGCTCTCCGCAGCCTCATCGCCCGCTCCATCATCGGCCCGAAACCAGCGGGGGTAATACTGGCGCACAGCTTCGCCCCGGGTATCCAGCGCATGGCAGCGATCCAGCTGAAAAGGCTTGCCCTCGCTGTCATCCGTGTCACGCCGGAAAGTGGCCAGGGCCTGTATGGCCGCCGTGGGCAGGGCCAGCAACAGCTCGGTCAGATGGGTGCAGCCCTGGGTGTCGGCAAAAAGCGCTGAGGCCGCACGCCGAAAGCCCTTGAGCAGGTTCAAGCCTACCAATTGCTGATAAGCCGGCCCTATGGTGTCGCAGGCCCCCGGATAAGGAACCCAGTCCGAGACCGCCTCGACGGCCAGGATCTGGCAATCCGCATCCAGGGTCATGCGCAGATACAGGCCATGAACCGGCTCCCCCGCCCGGCGCACACCAGAGGCCAGCAGATAGTCCTCCTCCTTGGTATCAATCAGGCAGGCATCCAGTTCCAGAAGCTGGTCTTCACGCAGGAAAGCTTCAATTTCAACACGTCGCCGATGGATAGCTCGGCGCCCTAGCACAGAGCGAGAAAGAGGCATAGACAAGGCTTTCCGGAAAATCCACCTCAGTTTCGAGAGGGAAAATCCGATATGGATCAATAAACTCAAAACAGTTGCGTCGAAAAGGCCCAAGCGCGGCAAGAGTCGACCCGATGCGTGACAAACTTCATTAGAATAGCCTGCAAAAGGGCAAGCGCAAGCCTGCCCACAACGAGAAAAACCCCATAAAGACACAGACTTCCCCCCTGTGCTCCGCACCCTACCGCATGAATCGCACGCCGCTATCGCTATTGAGCATGGCCCTCCTGCTGATTGCCAGCCCTTCCGCCTTCGCTCTGGGGCTGGGGGAGCTGAGCGTGCGCTCGCCTCTGGGGGCTCCCCTGCAAGCCGAAATCAGCATCATTGCCGATCCAGATGAAGAAATCGGAAGCAACTGCTTTCGCATGGCGCCCCCCCACGGCGACGAGGACATCCCCTGGATTCGGGGCCTGCGCCTGCAAGTGCGCGGACAAAGGCTGCTGATCACCACCCGGGAGCCGGTGGATCATCCGATTGCCATGCTGGCCATCCAGGCCCAATGCGGCCTCCAACTGCGCCGGGATTACACCCTCCTGCTCCAGCCCCCTCTGGCGGGCTGGACGCCCCCGCCTCCTGCACGGGAAACCCCTTCCCCTGCAGCACTCCCGATGCGTAGCAGCCAGGTCCGGGCCAAAGCTGCCAGCGCACGAGGGCCCCGCGAGGAAGCTGCATCGACTCCGCCACGTCGCACCGCACCGGAACGCCCCAGCGGTGCAGCAACAGACAGCGTGCGCACCGAGAGCCTGGTTAAACCTTCTGCCCGGGCGGGTGACAAACTCGAAGTCAGCCAACAGACCCGTAGCGCGGCAAGCCCTGGCACCCCCGTTCCCGGCGCGCCCCTCACCCACGAGCAGGCCGTGCTCGCGGCCATCGAAGATCGAATCACGCTGCAACACGAGCTGAACGAAAAGCTGGACCGCCTGGAGCGTTACCAGATTGATCTGCGCAAGCAGCTTGAAGAAATGGAACGCCGCAATCAGCAGCAAGGCCCGGCCCCTGCTGTTCCGGCCCATGAAACGCTCCAGCAGGCAGCCCCCCACGCAACGCCAGGGGCCCCCGTGATCGTTACCGCCTCCATGCCTCCCATGGGCTGGTGGGGCTTGGGCGGGCTGGCCTTGGTGGGATTGAGTGCGGGCGCCTTCCTGGCCTTGCGTCGCCACTACGACAACAAGGCCTACACGGCCTTGACCCACGCCATCGACACCTCCCGGATGAGCCCCCAGGATGCCCATCAGCAGGTCGCCAGCCCCCGAACCAACCCCCTGAGCCCCGTCTCGACTCCAGATATGGCGCCGGGCATTCCCGACCTCCCGGGGCAAACGGTGGAATGGCACGATCCCAGTGACATCCCCGTCACCCCGGTGGGCGACCCGGAAAGCACCGAAGAACAAGACTCCGCCCTTGAGTTGGCAGAAATCATGCTCTCGTTTGGCCGGACTCAGGGTGCCGCCGAAGCCCTGGCCGAATACATCCGCAACAACCCTCGGCAAGCGGTCAAGCCCTGGCTGAAATTGCTGGAGGTATATCATTT
>JAJTBM010000003.1 GCA_021286885.1 Rhodocyclales bacterium | reverse complement strand
CAGCCCCATCAGCATCGTGATTCCCCAGATCATCCAGGGCATCGCCATGGCCTGCTTCTTCATCCCGCTGGTCTCCATCACCCTCTCGGGCCAGCCCATGGAGCGCATCCCCTCGGCCTCTGGCGTCTCCAACTTTGTGCGCATCACCTTCGGCGCCTTCGGCGCATCCCTGATGAGCACCCTGTGGGAACGCCGCGCCAGCCTCCACCACGAACACCTGGCCACCCAGATCAGCGCCTACAACCCCACCGCCACCCAGACCCTGGACGGCATACACGCCCTCGGCATCCCCGGCGACGCAGCCCTGGGCGTGCTCGAACGGCAGATCAACGTACAGGCATTTTCCATGGCCGCCCTGGACATCTTCTGGATCTCGGGCTGCCTGTTCGTACTACTCCTCGCCACAGTCTGGCTCAGCCGGCCTGTACATGGAAGGCCGAGCGCGGCGGGGGGGGATGCGGCGCATTGAGGGGGTGGGGGATTTGAAATCCGTCATCTGATGCTGAACTGTCGCTCTCGACTGCAGCTACGAAACCGGGGAAGATTCAGTCACCTAATTCGCTGCCATCCGAATCTTCACTGCTACATACGCGTAGTCGGTTTTCAAATGTCTTACGGGGAATTCCGAGTAGCCGTGCTGCCTCAGATTTGTTGCCCTCTGCCTTCGAAAGTGCAGCGTTCAGCCATGCGCGTTCGTAGTCTTGTACCTGAGTACGAAAGTCGTCAACCGGTAGCAATGCAGTAAGGTCGGGGACGTTTGGCAGTGCTCGTTGCGGTGACAGACGCGGGCCTAGAGCCGCAATGGCATCCTCCAGAACCTGTTCCTTGGGACGTGCCGCACACAGTGCAGAGAGCAAGTGATAGGCCGCACGCTGGAGGTCTCGGAAGTTCCCGCTCAACGGATGGTTGGCAAGTGCTGCCAGCATAGTTGGGTGCGCAATATACGTTTGCCATCCCTCAGGTGAAACACCCGCGTTCCGTGTCGTAGCCGTCAGTACGCGCCGCCAAGCATCCGGCAAATCCTCCCTGCACTCCCGTAATGCTGGCACTTTAAGAACGAAGATGGCAATGCGATCAAGGAAATCTGAATCAAGTATTGCATCGCGAAGCTCAGTAAGCGGACGGTTTGTGGCGCAAACCAGCCGGAAGTTCGAATACTCTACTGCCCCGTCTCCGAGCTTCTGAAAGCCTCGCCCTTCAATGGCGGCCATGAGCAAGCGCTGAGTATCCTGATCCAGGTCGGCGATTTCATCGAAAAACAAAGTGTCACCGTCAGCCTTCTTCAGTAGGCCCTCGCGAGCCCTCGTTGCACCGGTGAACGCTCCCTTAGCGTGACCGAACAGCTCTGACCGTGCGAGTTGTGGATTCACCCGAAATTGGCCACAAACAACTGTCGGCCAGGACGATCCCTGTGCCTTCTGAAATGGACTCATGGCGCGCAGGAAATTAGCGAGCGTGGTCTTGCCTGTACCCCGCTCTCCGATCAATAGCACTGGAACTCTCAGAGGAGCCCATTCGGTAAGCCTACGCAGAGCCTCGCGAAGGGCAGGACTCTTGATCGTGGCTGGGTCCCAGAGGTGGCCGTCATCGTCTGTTCCTGTCTTTTGGGGACTCGCCGTTCGGTACCGACGAAGCCAGGTATCCAGATCAAACTGAATCACCTGCACAGGCGGTTGGCCCGCCACTTGGCCGCGGATGTCAGAGGTCTGTATCAGTTCCATTGGTCCCGATATGAAACCCGTAGCACCAAGCGTCAGCCATACGGCGTGCATTGCAGGAGTCCCTGGCGATAAGTGAACTGCGATGAGAGAATCGGGATTGTCACCTCGGACGCGAATCAGTACCTGCTCAGCAAATGATCGAATCGCGGCATGATCCGTGGGTGATGCGCTCGTCTTCCAAGGCAACTTCACAATCTCTGGGCAATGAGAAGCGAGCTCTCTACGAAGCTCACTAATTGTCTCCCGCAAAGCCTCACGTTCGCGATCACCATCTGGGGCAGGAGCTTCGCGCCAGCAGATATACACGCACCGAACCCTGGAACGGAGGTGACTCTTGGGGGCATGCAGGGCGGTGAGGAGCGGCGCAGCCCGGTGATTGACGCTTACCCAGCTGACGAGTACAGCATCCAATACGACTCGATCCCCAGTCGTCATGGCAGCACCACCTTGGCCCCAAGTTCGGTAGCAAGCCGTTGCGCCTTGTCTGTCTCCTCGATGTTGCGCAAGAGCACGTAACGTTTGCCCATCAATTCATACACAGGAGGAACATAGGAAACGCTTTCCTTCTCCTTATTGGACTTTCCGTTCTGTCCCTGTTTTTCACGTTCTATCACCTGGAACTGCTCCTTAGCCCCTTTCGGAAGCCTTGGCGGCTGGACATTCCAAGTAACCCTCACTGTCTTCGGCAGTTCTCGGGGAGCATGTGATGGTTTCAATGTGGGAGGCGGCGCTTCTGAAAGTTTGAGCGCATCTGCCGCAATTACATCGGCCGCAGCTTGATAGTAGGAATCAACCACTTTCACGACGCCGCCACGCAGCCCCACTTCAGCCGGGCAGAAGTCGCCAAGATGCTCGCCTCGTGTCGCGTCAGCCCGGTATATCCACGGAAAGGACGATACCCAGTCGCGCAAGGTTTTTTCCACCGCAAGTGAGGTGTCGGCAGGCAGCATGGCTCCGATCTCAAAGCCCTTATCGAGACCCTGTGCCTCAAGGTTCGCCGACATGACCAGCGCCTTCCCGTCCACTACAAGCGCTTTGGCGTGAAGCTTGTCGTGGGCGAAAATCAAGGCTCCAGCGGAGGCAAGCAAGGCAACGCCGCCGGCAACCGCAGGGCGGGGACGGGTCAATACAGTGACTTGGACCCCCCGCTTTGCCGCCTCTGCAAGTTCGCCCACGGCGACGTGGTCAACCGCGATGCCATAACTCGCCACCAGAATTTCCTTTCGGGCCCCTCTTATCAAGGTAATAAGCTGCTCGCGTAGGACTGGGCTGTCCCTCAAGGTAGCAAAGATGGCCCCGTGAGATGGCCGCGGCGGCGCAGCTGGGTGGTTCGGCTTGATCTCGACAAGGCGATTGGGGCCACGAAGTTCTCGTTCGGCTTCGGACCAAAACGCCCAGTTGAAACAGGCGGCCAGCTCGCGGACTCCGTCGGCATTGAGCATCACCCCTAACTCCACGCTGTCTTCCAGTGCTTTGTTAAAGTTTGCGGTAGATAGCCACGCGTACCCACCGCGTTTCAGTTGTGGGTCGACCACCAGGAATTTTGCATGGATGTGCTCGGCTGAACGGAGCAGTACTTTGCCGGCAAGGTTCTCCAGTAGTTTCTTGTGTTGCTCCACCATCCTTTGCTCAAAGACCTCGTCCTCACGAAGAGCCTTTCCGATGCGCTGCTCCGAGGCGGTGAGCACGTAAACTCGTACTCCTCGACCCGCTGCCTGGATCATGGCCTGAGCGAGGGCGTCGTCGGCGAGCAGGAAGGATGAAAGGAGAATGACTTCCCTTGCCCTTTCCATGGCTGCGACGAGTTCATTGCGGAACAGAAGCTGTGGGCCGGTACGCCATACACCGGGGCCGGCAATCTCATGAGCCTCTGGATTGGTCGGGAATCTACGCAACCAACCGGGACCAAGCGCTTCCTGGGTCAGATCGAGGGTTTCTTCGCGAGAAATGGGGGGAATCATGGTCTAGCTCCAGAGTCCAAGGTCGGAGGTGGCAAGCAGGAAGAAGGAGCGCTCATTTCTGGTGGTGAGTGCCTGGGCAAGAAGCGCTGACGGGCTCAAGGGGCGAGGCTTATGGTAGGGAAACCGAGCGAGTTGATCTTTCCCCAATTCTTCGATCTGATGAGGTGTTACGTAGTCGTTGATGGAATTCCAGTGCAACCACTCAAGCCAGACTTGGGCATCGGTATCGCTAGCGGGAACAATGAGGGTGTTTTCCAGATTCGTCGCATCGAAGGCACCGAGTTGCTTCCATTTCGATCTGGGCACCGCCACGTTCCTCCGGAATCCCTTGTGCTCGTTTTCCGACATTGCATCGAAGGCCAATGGGATCACCGCTTCGCCCGCAGTAGAAAACCATTCGTCAAGCTCTTCAAGAGGGGTATCCGTCGAGAGGCTGACCAAGTTGGTCCAGACGGTCTGGTAATCCAGATCATCAAATACTTCCGGGAGCTCAATGTTCACATCTACCGACCTCGGGTTTCGCACTTGACTGTCTGACGGTAGCGTTCCAGACAGGTTGAGCATGGCGTCGGAGTCTCGATCCCAAGTTAGATCCAGTCTCAGCGACCCTTTTGGCCCAGAGGTGCCAGACTTGGCTAGTTCCGTGAGTTGGAACAGTTGCCCGTGGTGAGCTGACTTGGACGGCAAATCACCGCAACAGCTACTCAGTATTTCAGGGGGGTGTTCCGACCGAATCAGGCGATCGCCCCTGTTGCGGGCGTTCTTGGCCGCATCCCGCTCCTTCTTCACCGAGTCGCTCTCCAGTCGTTCCGCATGCAGGAGTTTGTTGGGTACGAGCGGGTCGTCCACCAGATAAAAACGCCAGACCCCCTCCTCGGGCACCAGAACTTCGCCATGTTCCAGGGCAAGGGCACCTGCTTCAGACAGCTCGGCTTCGCTGTTTCTGGAGTCAGTGCTGTTCAGTAGTCCGAGTGCTATGCATCGTTCAATTACACGCCGACCGAGAACCTCTGGTCGTGGTCCGAGAAGTTCGCGCAGAACATCGCGTGAAGAAATGGGGCGTTTAAGGTCCGCGGCAAGCTGGGCTACCGCGAGGAACTCCGGGCGCTGACGGCCTACGGCGACGGTGGCCTCTACATCGAAGCAATTGATAGGTATGGTGCGAGAAAGACGAATCATGATTTTTCCCAGCCGATATCTCGGGCATAGCAAGAGGAGGTGCCGAGGGAATTGATAAGTTCGGAACGGCATTTGTCGGATGCCATCCAGCGACGGTTGCCGATCAGGACAACTTGATAACGAGCGCGGGTTAGCGCTACGTTGAGGCGGTTCGGGCTGTTCAGAAAGCCCACCGACCCGGTTTTCACGAAAGACAGCAGAACCAGATCTGCTTCGTGTCCCTGGAAGCGGTCGGCAGTGCACAGCGTGACACGCACGCGCCCCTCGCCGAGATGAAAATTCCGGGTATTTCCGGGCTGCTTGCACTCATTTTGCAGGCGCTGGCGAAGTTCCTTTTCCTGGCCCCGGTAGAAGGTCAGAACGGCTACCTCCCATGGGGCGTCTGGATTCTTGCCGGGATGCGGTGTTGAACCTGCCCATTTCACGAATTCCCGCAACTCGCCCATCACCGCGTCAGCTTCGGCCGGATTTCTGTTTCCAGTTTGCCCGCGTCCGCGGCCCTGTTGTTTTGGCGATATTTCCAGCCACGCCGCCCGGCGGGCATAGCGTCGGTAGCTCCATTCCCGAGCTTTGTCCATATCGGTTGCGTCCTTAAGCAGGCCATCCTGCGCATAGAATTGTGCCCGAGGAAAAGCGGCTATATCGGGGTGCATTCGATGCTGGAACGATAGCGACACCATGCGCTCGGCCAGAACAGGCTTTGGTAGTCCATCGGTTAGAGCGGTCTTGTCTTCCCATAGCGAGCCGGCACCAACCTGGAGTATCTCCAGGATTGACGGCATAGCCACCCGCCGCATATGTTCCAGATCCTCTTTAAGGACATCAATCGGCATTTGTGTCTCCCCGTCCTTCAATGTCCGTGCTCGACGCTGCCCCGGCAACGGCGTCTCCCCAAGTGTTTTGGGCAGGAGTTCATGTAACTCGGTGAGGTAGCGTTTTTGCTCGGGTTCGTTGTATCTGAGTTCGTAGGTACGAATTTGACGCCAGGCGACTTCGGAGGCCCAGGAGGGCGTTTCCTGATCCCTTTCCGTACCGAGGGCGCGACGGTGAGCCTCCCAGTCTGGAAGCTCTGGCAAATTGCCCGCCGTCACTTGGAGGTCGCCGGGCAAACGATGCTGCCAGGCATCTAGGGTGTCGGCTGTTCCAGTCACGATGTCGGCATAGGTTAGCTCAGCGCATGCATCACTGGGTTTGACGCTGTCTAGGTTGATCACAGCGACCTTGCGCGCCTCTGCCTCCGCAATTATCCATCGGGCCTCTTCATCGGAATTGATGGCAACCAATGAGCGCTTTTGCATCCCTTTAGGAATTGCAGAAGAAGCCAGAAAGCTATGCGTTATGGCTTGCGCCACCTCATCCGGGAGCAGGCCGCGAATATTCTCAGCCAGATCCTGCTCCTCCACGTAGGGCGAGAGTTGGCGCCGGTCGCCCACTACCACCCATCGCTTAGCATAGATGGCGGGCACTAGGAACTCGGTGAAAGTGGTCTTGGATGCCTCGTCCAGGATCAGATAATCGAAAGGTTCGATGTCTGTGCGATTCTTTCCCGCATCCTTGATTGCTGGGTGTTGCAGGATGCCACGAGGTTTGATGCATCCAAGAGCAGACGCGCGATGGCAGATTCTTTACCTTCTGGGGCGAGCGCCTCCCGCAGAATCTTCCGGGCTTCCGCACCCTCTGGCTTGACATCTCTGGGCCGATCCAAGTGATCGAGTATTTCGCCACGCCAGGTACGCTGCAGATTCCGTAGCACCCAGGCGTTGATGCTGGGCGAGGTGACACTACTTTCATCGCCGATGCGAATGGGCATGACCAGCTTTTCATCGGCCTCGTCCTGCCATTCGATGAGTCGTTCCAGGACGTTATCTACCGCAACGTGGGTGGATGCAACCAACAGTACGCGCTTTCCGGCCCGTGCAAGTTGAACGATCAGCTCACAGATGGCCGTGGTCTTGCCGGAACCCGGGGGGCCTTCCAGTATGGCGAAGTCCGGGGTTCCGAGGGCGCAGCGTACGAACTGGCGCTGCTCAGTCGTGCCATCCCTCAGCGCACCATCTCTTTCCCGGCGTAGGAACACCCAGTCAGAATCCGACACGTAGTCGCCTTCGAACTGGTTCCATTGTGGCCGAGTCGAGACTAGTCGAAGGAGAGGGGCTAAGCGAGGGGAAGGACGGTCCTCCAGCGCCTCCAATATTTTGCTCTGGCACTCCAGTGGCCAGGTATTGGGCCGCAGGAATAGCAGCGGGGTGCCGGATTTGACCTCATCACCCTCCTTATTCGCCGTAGGGGGAATGTCAGTTGGCAGACGTGAGAGAAGTAAGGCGAGAGCCTCCCGATCACTGGCATTTACGCCAATCCTGCTTTCTGGATGCCAACTGGAGGCTTTGCCGCGAAAGGCAGGTTTCCGTTCCGAAACTTCCTTGGCATCTAGGAATGCGTCAAACGTGGTATCAGGTTCTTCGCTGCGATCCGGTCGTGGTTCCAGAATGACCCATTCTCCGGACGGCACGGACTGCAGAGCCTGACGGTCACGACGCCGCTGAGCCTTCTCGGCCCGCTGCTTCGCCTGAATGATTGACTCCTGCTGTCGGCGGTCAAGTTCTTTCCTCTCTTCCGGGGTCGGCAATCGCCAAGAAAGTGAAAGCGCTCGGTTATCCGCTGCCTTCTTGGCTGTCATCAGGTACGTGCGGTACGGGGCTAGTTGTGCGCCTGATTGCCGCATCACGGTGTTCCAGTCGCCTACGCCAGGGAGCGACATGTAGAAAAGGCGTGCCATAAGATCCTCCTTTGTTGGCTTGCTATGTGCACGCTTTGTGCCAGCCATTTTTTTAGAGTATTTACATGAAAATCATACACTAACCCAATGGAATCAATCTCAAATATGGCCATTAGTAGCCGTTAATGGCCGTTAATGGCCACTTTGTCCCCTGCCCCCGATAGGCGGATGATGTCCCCTTTCGAGGAAACACCGATGAAACGCAGTCGTAGAACTTTTGACCCGAGCTTCAAGCTTGAGGTCGTCAACACCATCAAGAACCAGGGACTCTCGGTCAGTCAGCTTGCCAAGGATATGAACCTGACCGAATCCACCGTACGGCGATGGGTTCAGCAAGTGGACGAAAAACTGGCCGTGCGGCCCGAGAAGCGTTTGCTGCTCACGCCCGACTAACAGCGCCCCCCCTCCGCCCGGTATCATGGCGGCCCCTAAGCTGTTCCTTCGGGTCTGGTGGATGTCCAGGCCCCTGCCACACCATGCTGCACGCTGCTGGCGCCTCGGGCGCGATTGCTGGAGCGGGTTCGATGCGGGTTCTGTCGCTGATCCCGCCCATGACCCAGCTCAATACTCCTTATCCTTCGACGGCTTACCTGACCGGCTTTCTGCGTAGCCGGGGGGTGGATGCGGTGCAGGCCGATCTGGCGCTGGGCCTGGTGCTCAGGCTGTTTTCGGGGCCTGGGCTGGATGACATCAAGGGCCGGATCGAGGCCATGCCGGCGCGCAAGCGCAGCCCGCTGCTCCAGGGCTTTCTGGAGCACTTTGCCCATTACCGGCGCACGGTGGAGCCGGCGATTGCGTTTCTGCAGGGGCGCGATACGAGTCTGGCGCACCGGATTGCGAGCCGGGGGCTGTTGCCCGAAGGGCCGCGCTTTGATGCGCTGGATGTATACGTTGATCCGGACGGGGGCGATCCGCTGGCCTGGGCGTTTGGTGCCCTGGGGGTGCAGGACAAGGCGCGCCACATGGCGACGCTCTACCTCAACGATCTGGCCGACATCCTGCGGGAGGCGGTGGACCCGCGCTTCGAGTTTGTGCGCTATGCCGAATCCCTGGCCATGGCCCAGCCCAGTTTCGAGCCCCTCGCCCGGGCCCTGGCGGAGCCGCCCACCCTGGTGGATGACTACCTGAGCCAGCTCACCCACGCGGCCCTGGCCGAGCATGCGCCCCAGGTGGTGCTGCTCTCGGTGCCCTTTCCGGGCTCGGTGTATGGCGCGTTCAGAATCGCCCAGTGCATCAAGGCCCACAACCCGGCCATCGTGACGGTGCTGGGCGGCGGGTTTGCCAATACCGAGCTGCGCGAACTGAGCGAGCCCCGGGTATTCGATTACTTTGATTTTGTGACCCTGGACGACGGCGAACGGCCCCTGCTGGCCCTGCTCGAACATCTGGCGGGCCAACGCGGGGCCTCGCGCCTGGTGCGCACCTACCGGCGCGAGCCGGATACCGGGCAGGTGCGTTACATCAACCTGGTGGAGCCGGACGTGCCCTTTGCCGAGGTGGGCACGCCCACCTGGGACGGGCTGCCGCTGGATCGTTATCTGGCGGTGCTGGACATGCTCAACCCCATGCACCGGCTGTGGTCGGACGGGCATTGGAACAAGCTGACCGTGGCCCATGGCTGCTACTGGAAGAAATGCAGCTTCTGCGATGTGGGGCTGGATTACATTGGCCGCTACGACGGCGCCAGCAGCAGCCTGCTGGCCGACCGGATCGAAACCATCATCGCCGAAACCGGCCACACGGGCTTTCACTTTGTGGATGAAGCCGCCCCGCCCAAGGCCCTGCGCGGGCTGTCTGAAGAGATTTTGCGGCGCAATCTCACCCTATCGTGGTGGGGCAATATCCGCTTTGAAAAGTCCTTCACCCCCGAGCTGTGCCAGCTCATGGCGGATAGCGGCTGCATCGCCGTGTCGGGCGGGCTGGAAGTGGCCTCAGACCGGCTGCTCAAGCTGATGAAAAAGGGCGTTTCGGTGGAGCAGGTGGCCCGCGTGACCCGCAGCTTCTCGGACGCGGGCATTCTGGTGCACGCCTACCTGATGTACGGTTTCCCCACCCAGACGGTGCAGGACACCGTGGATGCCCTCGAATACGTGCGCCAGCTGTTTGCGGCGGGCTGCATTCAATCGGGCTTCTTCCACCGCTTTGTGTGCACCGTCCACTCCCCGGTGGGCCAGAACCCGGATGAATACGGCATCCAGCTGCGCCCCCTGCCCCCCATCAGCTTTGCCAAAAACGATGTGGGCTTCATCGACCCCACCGGCGTTGATCACGACACCCTGGGCGTGGCCCTCAACAAGGCGCTCTACAACTACATGCACGGCATTGGCCTGGATGAGGATGTGCGCTACTGGTTCACCGGCAAGGTGCCCCGCACCCGGGTGGGCCGGCATTTTGTGGAGAAGGCGCTGGGCTGAGGCCCTGCCACCCACCTTTCATTTTTTTCTGTTGTGCCTGAGCGCCCCATGCCGGGCACGGAGGATCTTTCGCCCTGGGCGACAGATCCTCCAACGCTTTTATGGATACCGATACGCAGCCCATGCCGCAACCGCGTATCCCATGCAGGGAAACACCCCATGAACACCCCCCGCGATACCTCCATCCTCGCCCAGCTGGGCGAAGCCACCGAGCTGGAATGCAAGCCCGCCCATAACGGGCTGCCCGAAGACCTCTGGCGCACCTATAGCGCGCTGGCCAATACCTACGGCGGGGTGATCCTGCTGGGCGCCCAGCGCCTGCCCAATGGCCGGCTGCAGGCCACCGGGCTGCCCGAACCCGAATGGCTGCGCACGGCCCTGTGGGACGGGCTGCACAACCGGGCCCAGATCAGCCACAACCTGCTGGCCGAAAGCGATGTGAGCACCCTGCCCCTGGAGGGCAAGAGCGTGTTGCGCATCCGGGTGCCCCGCGCCAGCCGCCAGCAACGCCCGGTGCATGTGGGCAGCAACCCGTTTGGCGGCACCTATCTGCGCCGCCCGGGGGGCGACACCCCCGCCGACGATGAAACCGTGCGCCGCCTGCTGGCCGAGCAGGTCGAAAGCGCCCGGGACGACCGGGTGCTCAAGGGCTTTGATTTCAGCGATCTGGACATGGACACGGTGGCCGCCTATCGCAACCGCTTTGCGGCAGTCAAACCCGGCCACGCCTGGACGGATCTGCCCCTGGAGGCCTTTCTGGAGCGGATCGGCGCCTTTGGCAAGAACCGCGAAGAGGGCTACAGCGGGCTGCGTCTGGCGGGTTTGCTGATGTTTGGCCGGGGCGAAGTGATCCGCGACGCGCTGCCCCATTACATGCTGGACTACCAGGAACGCCCCGCCGCCCGCACCGAACGGCGCTGGGTTGATCGGCTGGTGCCCGATGGCAGCTGGTCGGGCAACGTATACGATTTTTTCCGCAAGGTTTACCAGAAGCTCGGGGCGGATCTGAAAGTCCCGTTCCAGCTCCAGGGCGGGCAGCGGGTGGATGACACCCCCGTGCATGAAGCCCTGCGGGAAGCCCTGGCCAACGCGCTGATCCACGCGGATTTCAGCGGTCGGGCTTCGGTGCTGGTGGTCAAGCGGCCCGACATGTTCGGCTTTCGCAACCCGGGCCGGATGCGGATTGCGCCCGCCCTGGCCATTCAGGGGGGCAATAGCGACTGCCGCAACCGGCGCCTCCAGACCATGTTCCAGCTGGTGGGCTATGGCGACCACGCGGGCTCGGGCCTGCTGCGCATCCACCAGAACTGGGCCGCCCAGCAGTGGCGCACGCCCCAACTCTACGAACAGATCGAACCCGAGCAAACCCTGCTGGAACTGCGCATGCACAGCCTGATGCCTGCCGCCGCAGTGGACGCCCTCACCCAGCAGCTCGGCCCGCGCTTTACCGACCAGCCCGAGGCCGCCCGCCTCGCCCTGGTGCTGGCCCAGCAGGAAGGTCAATTCAGCCTGGAACAACTGCGCCAACTGAGCCCCACCACCACCGCCGACGCGCCCGCCCTACTGGCCCACCTGGTGCACACCGGCCTGCTCGAAGCCCACGGCCCCGTCTCCGCACGCCATTACAGCCTGGCCACCCTCGCGCCCCAGACCGGCGCCCCGGGCCAAAGCCCAGCCGCCCAGCCCCTGCCGGCCCTGTTCAGCCTGGCCGAAGCCCCGCCAAAAACACCGGAGCACCCCGCCAAACCACCGGAGAAAGCCCATAAAGCACCGGAGCAGATAGCAATAACACCGGACCCAGGGCGCAAAACACCGGAGATTGCAGCACCCGCCTTGAAATCACCGGAGCTCCAACCCAAGCCCGCAGCGCGCCCTTCGCCCCCAGTGCCGGCAGCGCCCAGTGCCGCTCCTATCGATCCCCCACCCCCCCAGGAAGAGCGCATCTTGCATCTGGATTGGGACAGCCTCCCCGCCAGCCTGCAGGCCGAGCTGCGCCGCCTGGGCGAGCCCGTCTCCCGCCGGGGCAAGGTGAGCGCCCCGCTGCTGCGGGACACCATCCTCGCCCTATGCCAGGGCCGCTACCTGGGCCTGCGCGTCCTCGCCCAGGCGCTGGACCGGGACAGCGACGACCTGCGCAAACGCGCCCTGATGCCCATGCTCCAGGAAGGCAGCCTACAACCCGCCTTCAGCGCGGCGAATTCGCCGAAGCAGGCGTATACAAGCGCAAGCACGGACGTTTAAATCCAGCCGAGCACAATACCGATGGCATCAAGTCTGCGGCCACACAATGCCGCAGGTCACAGACGATACGGCCCCCAAGGCAATATTATGAAAAATCAATTTACAGGCATTTGATTATCATGAAAAAGCTTTTTCTAGTTGCCGTTGCGGGGCTCACACTTGGCGCCATAAGCGCCCATGCGGGGCAAGAAAACAATATCCAGATTCGCGCCGGAAAACTCCGGATTGTCGAAACGCCCACTGGCGATCAGGTTCTGCTGCTGAACAACAAAAAACTATCCAGTTTCACCAGCTTTTCGGTCACTTTTGAACAAAAGTACGCGATTGGTGATCGAGACGTCATCCTGCTGGCCAACAATTCGGGCGGGATGGCCTGCCCCATGCAATACCTCTTTGTTTCGGCGTCCGTCCAGGGCGATGTTCGCGTCACGCCAGAATTTGGTACATGCAGCGACTTGATCAAGCCCGTTCAGCAAGGTGGGAAAATCACCGTCACCATGCCCAAGATGAATGGTCGTGGCTCCACCAGCTTTGCCTACGAAAATGGCGCCCTGTATGAAAACGGCAAGCTCGCTAAAGGCTCACAACCGCCTCTGGAAGAAGGCGATGTCATGATCAACGGCTTCGGTCAGGTACTGACCTCGGGCAATCCGAGCAAGAAGTGGGTAGATTGCGTCCGGAAGCGCGCCCCGCAAGCCGATCAGAATCTCAACAACTGGGAAGAACAAGTCGTAGCCGAGTGCAAGCGGCTCAGCATGCGCTGATTACTAGGAGAAGAGGGCAGGGAGTACCGGATTTCACCCCTCTTCCGGCCGATTCACCGGCAGGCAGATGGTGAAGCTGGTACCCTTACCCACTTCGCTTTCCAGCTCGATGCGGCCCTTGTGTTTGTCCACGATGCCGTAAGTCACCGAGAGGCCGAGGCCGGTGCCTTTGCCGATGGGTTTGGTGGTGAAGAAGGGGTCGAAGATCTTTTCGCGGATTTCCGGGGGGATGCCGGCGCCATTGTCGATGATGCTGATGCGCACCCAGCCCCCTTCGCAGCGGGTGCGCAGGGTGATGGTGCCGCGCTCGGGGATGGCCTGGGCGGCGTTCACCAGGAGGTTGAGAAAGACCTGATTGAGCTGCTGGGGCAGGCATTCGATTTCGGGTAGTTCGCCGTAATCCCGCACCACGTCGGCCTTGTATTTGACTTCATTGGAAACCACGTTGAGGGTGCTTTCCAGGCCCGCGTGCACGTCGGCCCGCTGCCATTCGGCGCCGCCCGTACGGGAAAAGTCGCGCAGATCCTGCACGATGCGGCGCACCCGGTCGGTGCCGTCGATGGATTCGGCAATCAAGTCCACCAGATCTTCCCGCAGAAAATCCAGATCCAGCTTTTTCTTGGCACTGCGAATGGCGGTGCTGGATTCGGGCTTGAGTTCGCCTTCCAGGCCTTCGTATTGATCCAGCAGGCCAAGCAGGGAATCGCAATACTTTTGCAGGGCACCCAGATTGGAATTGACGAAGCCAATGGGGTTATTGATTTCGTGGGCGACCCCGGCGGCCAGCTGACCGATGGAGGCGAGCTTTTCAGACTGGAGCAGCTGATTGTGAGCCTCTTCGAGCTTTTTGATGAGGATGCGCTGTTCCTCCCGCTCCCGGGTGAGATCCCGGTTGATGCGCTCATTTTCGCGCAGCGCCTCTTCCAGTTCGGCCGTGCGGCGGCGCACCTGGTTTTCGAGCATCACCGCGTTCTGGAACAGGCCAAAATGGCTCTGCTTGGCGCCGGTTTCGCGCTCGGCCCGATTCACCAGGGCGGTCACGATCTTGTTGAGGCGGGTGATTTCAGCCCGCAGGGCGGTTTCGTCGCCCGCAGGAATTTCATTGACCATGCTGCTTCTCCCGGCGGCTACCGATGGCAATTCCGGTCAGGGTCTGATTGATATGCACGCCGCCCAATTGCTCCCCGTAGGTACTGAAGCCAAAGGCCTTGAAACGGCGGAAAAGCTGGGTAGCCGCATCCCGGCGGCCCAGACGCTGGATTTCCAGATTACGCAGGATGCAATCGCATACGATCATCCCTTCCAGACCGCCCAAATCCTGCTCAACCCGGGCAAATGCCGCTTCGGTCTTGTCGATCAGATCAACGCCGTGGGCCACCCGCAGCACCACGCCTTCGTCAATCGCACAATAAAAAGTCAGGCTGCCATCCGGATTGGCGTGCTGGATGGAGCGCACGTAATCGGTGCCGTCGATCATCACCACCACCGGGCAGCTGGCAAAGTGGCCCGGGGTGAGTTCTTCGGGATTCACCCCCACCAGGCGCGAATATTCATCCACCGCAGGCAAGCCGTTGATTTCGTATACAACCCGATTGGGCGCATCGACCCCCGTCACCACCAAACGCTCCCCGTCGGCAATAAAATGTTGGGTACGCAGGAAATGGAAGGGCAAGGGCGTGGCGAGCAAGAGCAACAGCGCGCTATCGGTATGAAAGCGGCCCCCGTGGAACACCCAGGTCTGGCGGAAATCCAGCCCATCGCCCGCTGAACCGCCGAACATGGGCACGGCCCCCAAACCGGCCTGGAGGGCATGGGTGACGGGCTCCTCGCGCCGGGACAGCCCATCGATGAGCAGCACGCCGAAGGTGTTGCCCCCCGGCTTGCGATCGCTCAGCTGGGCCAGCAACCCTTCGGCAAATTGATGCCCGGCGGCAATTTCAAAGCTCTGGAGATGTTCGATCAAACCCGCCTCGGCGGTAAACGCGGCCCCAGAGAAACTGGCCCCGGAGAGGCTGTGATTCAGATAGCCCGCCGGGCCCACCTCGCCCGCCGTGGTGCACCCCACCACTTGAACACCGGCAAACACGCGGTTCATTTCGTCGGCCAGGGCTACCCGATCATAGGCGGGGGAGCAGAAAAACAGCACCACGGCCATGTCCGGCTGGGCCACGCTGGCATGAAAGGCCTGCACCGCCTCCCGGGCGTCGGTGGCGCAACTGTGGCCCTGAATGATGCTTCCTGTCGTCGACATGCGCCTCTCCCGTCTGATCGCTGGCCTGTGGGTTGAACCAATAGCGGCACAGACGCAAGAAACTGGAGCCCCGGGCACCCGGGGCCACGCGTTAGCGTGACGGACTTTGCGCTTCGGTCGCGGAGGGCTGCGCCCCCCCCGAAGAAAGCGGGCCGAACAGGCCATAACGGTGCCCGGCAAAGCCCAGGGCCACCACCAACGGAATCAACAACCACCAGGGAAAGGGCTTCTTGCGGGGCGCCAAACGGCCCCGAGGCGCATGGGGCAGGGTGGCCTGCACCTCCCGCTGATAGGCCGAGAGATTGTCCAGCTCCACGGCTTTTTTGCGGCTGGCCGATTCGCTCAGCACCACAAAGGTGAGCCGATCGCCTAACTGGGGACGGCGCTGGTCCCGGGGGAATTCGGAGATGTGTACAAAGACTTCGGGGCCGCCCACGTCGGGGGCGATGAAACCGTAGCCCTTGTCTTCGTGCCACCGAATGAGCCGGCCTTCCTGGCGCTGGGTCATGGCCGCGTGCCTCCTGGATCAGTAAGACACCGAAAATAAGAAAAACCCCAAAGCCGGTCAATCCGCACGCGCAACAGGAACGTGCCGACTTTCGCGCCGGGCGCCTAAAATCACGCCTGGGCCGCACGCCGGCAGACATTGACCGATCAGATCACCCGCATCGCCACCACGCCATGAAACTCCACCAGCTCCCCAACGGCACCCGCTTCGAATTCGAAGGCCAGGTTTATTCCAAGACCGGCCCCATGACCGCCAGCACCGACGACGGCAAAACCCGCATGATCCCGCGCTACGCGGTGCTGCGCCCCCTGGAAGGCCAGAATCTCAACATCGAGGCCCCCGCCGCCCGCCAGCTGGACGAAAAGCGGGTGCTTGAAGCCTTCGACCAGTTTTACACCGTCTGCCGCCGGGTGGTGGACATGGCCGATCACCTGGCCCTGGAAGCGGCCCGGCGCAAGTTTCTCAAATCGCTGAAAGACGAAGAAACGCCCGACCCCGCACCGGCCAGCCCGGCGGCCTGAGCCTGTCGCCCGAGCCCGCTCAGGGCTGGCCGTAGGCCCGCAGAAAGACCTCCACCGCCCGCTCCACGGCCCCATCCACCAGGCCCTCGGGCGGGGTTTCCCAAATCCCGAACAAAAAGCCGTCCATCAGCTCCGCCTCCAGCAGGGCGCGCAGATGGAGGGTCATCACCCGCAGGTTGCCGGGCCGCAGCTTGCCGGCCTCCACCGCCTTTTCCAGAAAGGCCACCATGATGCCCTCGCTGCGCTTGGGGCCCCGCTCATAGCAGGTACTGCCCAGGGCACTACGCCCGGATTCGGACACGATCAGCCGGCGCACCGCCATCACCTCGGGGGAGGTCAACAGGGTGATGAAACGCCGCCCGAAATGGCGCAAGGCGTCCCCCAGATCGCCGGTATCGGGGTTGAGCGCCGCGTGGGTGGCCTCGAACTCGGCCTCGGTGGACAAAAACATCACCTCGAAAAACAGCGCTTCCTTGGATGAAAAGTGGCTGTACAGGGTGGCCTTGGAGCCCCCCACCCGGGCGCAGATCTCCGCCATGGAGGCCCGCTCGAACCCTTCTTCCCGAAACACCTGGGCGGCCACGTCCAGGATCTTCTGCCGCTTGGCCTCGCTCTTGGTACGCATGGGCGCCCTCCTCCGGATTAACTGAACCAATCTGTACAGTTTACCTTGACATCCGCCAAACTCCAAAACTAAACTGTACTGAACAGTACATATATAGGAGTGGCCCATGTCTCCGTCCCCCACCTTGACCGCTACGCCGCGCTTCCCTGCCCGGCCCCGCAGCCCGCGCCTGGCCTTGGCCCTGCTGCTCAGCCTGGGGCTGGCCGCCTGCGCCCAGTTGCCCACCAACAGCGCCCCCCGCGCCAGCCTCAACAGCCCGGAAACCCTGGGCAGCCAGACCCTGGCCGGCAGCACCGCCGGCTCCTGGCCCGCCGACCGCTGGTGGGCCCGCTATCAGGATGCCCAGCTCGACCAGCTCATCGACGAAGCCCTGCGCGACGCCCCCGACATGGCCAGCGCCGCCGCCCGCCTGCGCCAGGCCGAAGCCAGCACCCAGGTGAGCGGCGCCGCCCTCCAGCCCCGGCTGGACGCCAAGGCCAGCGCCACCAGCCAGAAGCAGAGCTACAACTACCTCACCCCCCGCTCCATGACGCCGGAGGGCTGGAACGACTACGGGCGCGCCACCCTGGATTTCAGCTGGGAGCTGGATTTCTGGGGCAAGAACCGGGCCGCCCTCGCCGCCGCCACCTCGGAGCAGGACGCCCGCCGGGCGGATCTGGCCCAGGCCCGCCTTACCCTGACCAGCGCGGTGGCCAGCGCCTATGCCGAGCTGACCCGCCTCTACGCCGCCCGGGAAGCCGCCGAGCGCAGCCTGGAAGTGCGTACCCGCACGGCCACCCTGATGCACGACCGGGAAGCCCACGGGCTCGAAACCCGGGGCAGCAGCCGCGCTGCCGATGCGCGCCAGGCCAGCGCCGCCGGGGATCTGGCCGAGCTGGATGAATCCATCGGGCTCCAGCGCCAGCGCATTGCCGCCCTGATCGGCGCCGGCCCCGACCGGGCCACCCGCATCGCCCGCCCCAGCGTGCTGCTCGGCCAGGCACCGGCCCTGCCGGCCACGCTGCCCGCCGAATTGCTGGGGCGCCGCCCGGATCTGGTGGCCGCCCGTCTCCAGGCCGAGGCCGAAGCCCAGCGCATCCGGCAAAAGACCGCCGAGTTCTATCCGGACGTGAACCTGTCGGCCTTCGTGGGCCTGCAATCCCTGGGCCTTGATCTGCTGCGCAAGTCTGGCTCCGAAGTGGGCAGCGTAGGCCCGGCCATTTCCCTGCCCATCTTCAACGGGGGGCGGCTGCGGGGCGAGTTGCGCGCCAGCGAGGCGGCCTACGACCTGGCCGTGGCCAGCTACAACCAGACCCTCACCCGCGCCCTTCAGGAAGTGGCCGATGCGCTGCTCAGCCAGCGCGCCCTGGACCATCGCCTGACCCGCGCCGAAGAGGCCTACCAGGCCGCTGGCGAGGCTTATCGGCTCACCCACCAGCGCTACACCGGCGGGCTGGCCAGTTACCTGGAAGTACTCAGCGCCGAAGACACCCTGCTCGCCAGCATCCGCAGCCTGACCGACCTCCAGTCCCGCGCCTTCACCCTCGATGTGGCCCTGGTGCGCGCCCTGGGCGGCGGCTACCAGCAGCCCCGGGGCTGATTTGCCCCACCCCGCGCCCCATCCCCCTCAGATTTGAATTTAGCTCCAGCACAAGGAATGCCCACCATGTCCGCGACTTCCACCTCCACCCCCCACCCTGCAGACACCCCTGAAACCACGCCCACGCCCCAGCGGCGCAACTGGCTGCTCCTCGCCCTGGGCGGCCTGGTGCTCACCGCCGCAGCTAACTGGGCCCTGTACGGCTCACGCTACGTGTCCACCGACAACGCCTACGCCGCCACCGAAATTGCCCAGGTCACCCCCTCGGTGGATGGCACCGTGGCCGAGGTGAAGGTCACCGACACCCAGGCGGTGCACCAGGGCGACGTGCTGGTGGTGATCGACCCCACCGACGCCCGTCTCGCCCTCGCCCAGGCCGAGGCCGAACTGGGCCGCGCCCTGCGCCGGGTGCGCGGCTACGTGGCCACCGATAGTGGCCTGAATGCCCAGATCGCCGCCCGGGAGGCCGACGAGGCGCGGGCCACCGCCCAGCTGCGCTCCGCCGAAGCCGACTTCGAACGGGCCCGCATCGACCTGGAGCGGCGCGAGGCCCTGGCCAGCTCCGGCGCAGTATCGGGCGATGAACTCACCCGCGCCCGCAACGCCTACACCACCGCCGAAGCCGCCCTCAGCGCCGCCCGCGCCAGCGCCGCCCAGGCCCGGGCCAACCGCAGCGCGGCCCTGGGCTCCCGGGATGCCAACGCGGTGCTGATCGCCAACACCAGCGAGGCCGACAACCCCGAAGTCGCCCTCGCCCGGGCCCGCCGCGATCAGGCGGCGGTGGATCTGGAACGCACCGTGATCCGCGCCCCGGTGGATGGGGTCGTAGCCAAGCGCCAGGTGCAGGTGGGCCAGCGCATCAAGGCCGGCAACCCGCTCCTGTCGGTGGTGCCGGTGGGCCAGATGCACGTGGATGCCAACTTCAAGGAAGTCCAGCTCGAAAACGTCCGGGTCGGCCAGCCGGTCGATGTGCATGCCGACCTGTACGGCAGCGGCATCACCTACCGGGGTACGGTGGAAGGCTTCTCGGGCGGCTCCGGCGCTGCCTTTGCCGCGATTCCGGCCCAGAACGCCACCGGCAACTGGATCAAGGTGGTGCAGCGCCTGCCGGTGCGCATCCGCCTCAACCCGGAAGACCTGCAGGCCCATCCGCTCAAGGTGGGGCTGTCCATGAACGTGCGCATCGACACCCGCAGCGGCGATGCGGATAACCACAGCAGCAGCGGCAGCGGCGCCCCCCGCCTGAGCCAGGCCGACTGAACAGGAGCCTCCCATGCGCAGCGCTTCAACGCCCCCTTCGACCACCGCCGCCACCCTGGCCAGTGACCCGGCCTCCGCACCACTCAGCGGCGGGATGCTGTGGTTCGCGGCCATCGTGCTGGCCGCCGCGAACTTCATCGCGGTGCTGGACATGACCATCGCCAACGTCTCGGTGCCCAACATTGCCGGCGGCCTGAGCGTCACCACCAGCCAGGGCACCTGGGTCATCACCTCCTACGCGGTGGCCGAAGCCATCACCGTGCCGCTCACCGGCTGGCTGGCGGCCCGCTTCGGGCCGGTGCGGGTGTTCGTGATGGCCATGGCCGGCTTCGGGCTGTTCTCGGCCCTGTGCGGCTTCGCCACCTCGCTGGGCATGCTGGTGTTTGCCCGGGTGTGCCAGGGCCTCGCCGGCGGGCCGCTGATGCCCCTCTCACAAACCCTGCTGCTGCGCATCTTCCCGCCGCACATGGCGCCCGCCGCTACCGGGCTGTGGGCCATGACCACCCTGGTCGCCCCGGTGCTGGGCCCCATCCTGGGGGGTTGGCTGTGCGACGAAATGAGCTGGCCGTGGATCTTCTACATCAACCTGCCCATTGCCCTCGCCTGCGCCATGCTCGCCTGGAAGCTGCTCAAGCGCTATGAGTCGCCCCTGGAGCACACCCCCATCGACCGGGTGGGCCTGGGCCTGCTGGTGCTGTGGGTGGGCGCCCTGCAGGTGATGCTGGACGAAGGCAAGGATCTGGACTGGTTTGCCTCCCCGCTCATCATCGGGCTGGGCGTGGTGGCCGCCGTGGGGTTTGCGGCCTTCCTGATCTGGGAGCTGCACGAAGCCCATCCCATCGTGGATCTGCGGGTGTTCCGCCACCGGGGCTTTTCGGCCAGCGTGCTGACCATCAGCCTCGCCTTTGCGGCCTTCTTCGGGGCCAACGTGCTCACGCCCCTGTGGCTCCAGAATTTGATGGGCTACACCGCCTCCGAAGCAGGCAAGGCAACCGCCTGGACGGGCGTGTTTGCGGTGCTGGTCGCCCCCCTCGCCGCCGGCCTTTCGGCCAAGGTGGATCCGCGCCGGCTGGTGTTTGGCGGCGTGCTGTGGCTGGGGATCATCACTCTGTGGCGCTCGGTGGCCGATACGGGCATGGATTACTGGCAAATCGCCCTGCCGCTGATGGTGATGGGCCTGGGCCTGCCCTTCTTCTTCGTGCCCCTCACCGGGCTGGCCCTGGCCAGCGTGGATGAGCCGGAGATGACCTCCGCCGCCGGGCTGATGAACTTCCTGCGCACCGTATCGGGGGCCTTCGCCACCTCGCTGGTGAATACCGCCTGGGAAGACCAGACCACCCGCAACCACGCCGAACTCGTGGGCCTGAGCGATAGCGACGGCAGCCTGCTGGCCCTCATCCAGCAAGGTGGGCAGGCCGCCGACGGGGCCCTGCAATCCCTGGATCAGCTCATCAATGCCCAGAGCGTGATGCTGGCCACCAACCAGCTGATGCTGGCCACCGGGGTGGCCTTCATCATCGCCGCCTTTGCGATCTGGCTCGCCCCCAAGCCCACCCGGCAGGTGGATCCGGGTGCAGGCGGGCATTGAGCATGACGGCAGGGCGGCCGCCCGGAGCGCCGCCCAGGCCGGGCCACGGTGTCAGTCTTCCACCACCAGGGGCCGGGTGCGCCAGTTGTAGCGCAGGGTGAGGCCGCGCACGATGAAGAACACCGCCACCGTCACCCAGGCCGAGGGCACGCTGGGCCAGCGCACCCACAGCACCAGGGTCAGGAACACCGCGCAGGCCAGCACCACCACCAGCGCAAAAAACTGCCCCGGCTGGAGAATGCTGGGAATCTCGCGCACCACCATGTCGCGCAGCACCCCGCCGCCCACCGCCCCGGCCACCCCGGCCAACACCACGCCGGGGAGTGGCACATGGGCATCCAGCGCGTATTGCAGGCCGATCACCGCGAAGGCCGGGGTGCCAATGGCGTCGATCACCTCCACCACATGATTCACCATGGGGAGCTGGACGATGCGCCGCCGGAACAGGGCCGCCAGCGCCGTGGCGAGGCTGATGAGGGGCAGATACATGGGGTCGGTGAGCACCGAGGGCGTACGCTGGAGCAGCAGCCCATCGCGCACGATGCCCCCCCCCACCGAGGTGAGCAGGGCCAGCACGAACACCCCCACGATGTCGCAGCGCTTGCGCATCGCCACCACCGCCCCGGAGAGGGCCCAGGTGAAGGTGGCCAGATAGTCGAAATAAACCGGGACGTGGAACTCAGAAACCATGGCGGGCCTGCTGGCAGACGGGTCAGGGAAACGACGGCAGATAAAGCGCCAGCTTAACCCCAGGCCGGCCAGCCCGGGCCTGCGCCTTTCCCTGATGGCAGGGGCTAATCGCCACCCCCGCAGCCTCCGCCACAGCCGCCATCGCCGCCGCAACCGCTGTCTCCATCGCCGCCATCGCCTCCACAACCATCGCTGCTGCTGTCTTCACGCCGGAAATCCTGCAGATTCCAGCACCGCCCCTCGGGAATCCCCAGGCGCTCATCCAACCCGAACAGCAGGGGCAGCCGGGCGGCCTGGTTCGGGTTGAGCTTTTCCAGCGCGCAGGCCAGATCCCAGGTGCGGCGCAGGGCCTTGCGACTCCAGTCAGCCCCCTGCATGCGCGCCGGGGGCACATGGTGGAAATAGCCGCCAAAGGCCCGCTTGCAGAAACGGTGATAAGGCTTGGTGTCGAGGATGAATTCGTGCCACAGCACATCCACCGCCCGGGAAGGCATCACGATCAGCCGCTTGCCAGCCCGGATGTGAATCAGAAAGAAATCCCGCAGGGCACGACTCACCAGTACCCGCTCATCCAGCCCCAGGGCCGGGTAGGTTTCACCGAGCTTGTCGAGCAGCGCCTTGTCGAACAGATGGCGGCGCACACAGTCCTCCCGCCGCCGGCGCAACGTGCGTGCGTTCCAGACCAGCCCAACGAGGGCCGTACCCGCCAGCAGGGCGGGAATCCATACAAGACCCATGAATGCGGCTCCCGCATTTTGCAAACGGCTGGAGCATAAGCCCGGTCTGTGAACAAGCAGGGCCGTGCATAAATTTTTAACCGAAGCAGGCTGCGTTATAGCCGTAGGCGGAAAGTCTGCAAACCCTCGCAAACTCCGACTAAAACTTCGTCAAATTGGAGGATGAAGTGCCGCCGTTGATTGGACAGAAAAAGACAAATAAATAATCTATGTTCTGGCTGTAGCTGATCCAGCTACGAAATTTTTCTTATTTTCAAGCCCGAAGCTCTGATCCATAAAAACACTACTCAATCAGCGCCTCGGCCATGCCGCTGCCTATCAAATGATAAACAGCCATCAAGCAACACACCAAACGTTGGTACTGATGAAACAGAAAACTACTTGCTAATTCTAGTCAACCGTAGCCCATCTGAAATCACCCTCCACCTAAGGAACCCCCATGCCCCCCTGGCCCAAACTCACCCCCGCCCTACTGGCCCTTGCCTTGAGCGCATGCAGCCACCTGGGGCAAGCCGATGAACTGAGCGCGCCTTTGACATCCGTGAATTACACCGATTGGCCTTTTGATTTGGTGGCGGTAGCCAAACCTGAAACACCTACCAAGATCATGGCCGCAGAAGGTGTAGATGCCTTTGGTGCCAGCGGCATGATGTGCTGCGTTACTTTGCCCCGCCAATGGCGGCCGGGGATGGAGCTGGTGGTGCGAATCAAAGACGGTACGCGAGCGAAAAGCTATCAGGAATGGGACATGGAAAAACTACCCATCATCCAACACCGCGTCCCCGTGCCGCCCTATACCCCCAAGGATATGGGTACCGTCTGGGTGCAGCTTTTACCCGGAGGCAAGGTCGTGCTGGTGGTGAGCCGCTACGACCCAGACCACCCTTCCTGGCCCGGCGAGGTGAAGGGCTGGCCGCTGCCGACGCTGGAGTTTAGGCAGAAGATTTGGGATAGGGATATGAGTTTGCTGCAGAAATCCTTGGCTAGATTTGAAACTGCCATCAAAAAATCAAGCGGCCAAGATGCAGTTGAGTACCAAGAAGCTATTGATAGTGTCAAAAGAAGAATGCAATTTTTAGGATCTCGGCCATGACAAGAATTTGCCAACCCGTACCCACCTCCGCTATTAATCCTTGCGACTATTTTAATTTTTTCTCGGAGGAAGAAGATCGCATTATCGCTAGAATGGAGCCTCGCCAACTCCCCCCACCCGGCCGCCCCGCCACCAGTTGCGACTTCAACCTGTTCTTCGGCTTCTTCTTTGATGGCACCCGGAACAACTACAACCAGTGCACCGAAAACGAAGCCTATTCAAATGTGGCCCGGTTGTATGACTGCTATCCGGGGCAGGGCGTGCCAGAGGTGATCAAGCATGATCCACCATGGAATAACGATTATCGACACTTTTTCAAGGTTTACGTGCCGGGTGTTGGGTCGCCTTTCCCAGAGGTTTTCGACGAGGGCAAAAGCATGTGGGGCGCGGCTGCGGGGGCTGCGGGGCATGAGCGGCTGGCCTGGGCCTTGATGCAGGCAGTAAACAACATCCACCGCTATTTTGTGGGCGACATGCTGTATAGCGCGGAGGAGATTCGCGACATCAGTCGCAAGCTGGTGTTGACCGGCTGGAATCTCAAAAAAGAGTCCTATCTAAATAGCCAGCAAGGCACGATCCACTGCCTGCTCGCAATTGACGCCCTGACCTAAGGAACCCCCATGCCCCCCTGGCCCAAACTCACCCCCGCCCTACTGGCCCTTGCCTTGAGCGCATGCAGCCACCTGGGGCAAGCCGATGAACTGAGCGCGCCTTTGACATCCGTGAATTACACCGATTGGCCTTTTGATTTGGTGGCGGTAGCCAAACCTGAAACACCTACCAAGATCATGGCCGCAGAAGGTGTAGATGCCTTTGGTGCCAGCGGCATGATGTGCTGCGTTACTTTGCCCCGCCAATGGC
>JAJTBM010000317.1 GCA_021286885.1 Rhodocyclales bacterium | reverse complement strand
GCATCGCCAAGATCAAGGCCGAGAACGCCGGCCTGGTGATCCCCGGCTGCGTGGTGGCCTCCGATGCCTTCTTCCCGTTCCGTGACGGCCTGGACGTGCTGGCCCAGGCCGGTGCCACCGCCGTCATCCAGCCGGGCGGCTCCATGCGTGACGCCGAGGTGATCGCCGCTGCCGACGAGCAGGGCGTGGCCATGGTGTTCACCGGCTTCCGTCACTTCCGTCACTAATCCCGGGCCCCCGCCATGAAGATCCTCGTTATCGGCTCTGGCGGGCGTGAACACGCCCTGGCCTGGAAGCTTTCCCTGTCGCCCCGCGTCCAGAAGGTCTTTGTTGCCCCCGGCAACCCCGGCACCGCCCGGGAGCCCGGCATCGAGAACGTGGCCCTCAGCGCGATTCCCGACCTGATCGAGTTCGTCCGCAAGGAACACGTCGCCCTCACCGTGGTCGGCCCCGAAGCCCCCCTCGCCGCTGGCGTGGTGGATGCCTTCCGGGCTGCCGGGCTGCCCATCTTCGGCCCCACCCGTCTGGCCGCCCAGCTGGAAAGCTCCAAGGATTTCGCCAAGCAGTTCCTGATCCGTCACAAGATCCCGACCGCCCGCTACCAGACCTTCTCCGATCCGGTCCAGGCCCACGCCTACGTGGACGCGGAAGGCGCTCCCATCGTGATCAAGGCCGATGGCCTTGCCGCCGGCAAGGGCGTGGTGGTGGCCATGAGCCTCGAAGAAGCCCACGCGGCCATCGACGCCATGCTCACCCACAACACCCTGGGGGTGCAGTACGACGAGCGCGGCCCCCGGGTGGTGATCGAAGAGTTCATGGACGGGGAAGAAGCCAGCTTCATCGTGATGGCCGATGGCCGCCACGCCCTGCCGCTGGCCACCTCCCAGGATCACAAGCGCCTCAAGGACGCCGACCAGGGCCCCAACACCGGCGGCATGGGGGCTTACTCCCCCGCCCCCGTGGTGACCCCGGAAATCCACGCCCGCGTGATGCGCGAGATCATCAACCCGACCCTGGCCGGGATGACTGCCGACGGGCTGCCCTACACCGGCTTCCTGTACGCCGGCCTGATGATCGACAGCCACGGCGCCCCCCGCGTGGTGGAGTTCAACTGCCGCATGGGCGACCCGGAAACCCAGCCCATCATGATGCGTCTCAAGTCGGATCTGGTGGATCTGGTGGAAGCCGCCATTGCCGGCAAGCTGGACAGCACCGAAGCCGAGTGGGACCGCCGCTTCGCCCTGGGCGTGGTGATGGCTGCTGCCGGCTACCCGGACAGCCCGCGCAAGGGTGATGCGATCACCGGCCTGCCCGCTGCGGGCAGCGTCACCGATGCCCACGTGTTCCACGCCGGCACCACCGAGGTCGATGGCCAGGTGCGTACCAGCGGCGGCCGCGTGCTGTGTGTCACCGCTCTGGGCGACAACGTCAAGAGCGCCCAGAAGCGCGCCTACGATCTGGTGGATCAAATCCACTTTGATGGCGTGCAATGCCGGCGCGACATCGGCTACCGGGCCGTCGCCCGCAAGCCCTGAACCCAGGCCTTAGCCTCACCCTGCCAGGACACGCCTGCCATGCCCCATCTGCGCATCGAATACAGCACCAACATCGCTGAACGCTTCGACCCGGCCCGCTTGGCCGAAGCCGCCGCCGCCACCCTGCTGGCGAGCGGCGTGTTCGAACCGCCCCACTCCATCAAGGCCCGCCTGATTCCGGTGGCGCACTTCCGGGTGGGGGGCGGCGCAGACCACGGTTTCCTGCATGCAGACCTGGCCCTGCTTTCCGGGCGCGATACCGCCACCAAGGCTGCCCTCACCGGCGCCCTGGTGGCCTGCCTGGGGCAGCAACTCCAACCCGGCCCCCTGACGGTGCAAATCACCGCCGAGGCCCGGGACATGGACCGGGACAGCTACAGCAAGGTGCTCGTCCCCGGCCTCTGAATCATCCACACCAAAAATACGAACGGGCAGGCCACGACCTGCCCGTCTTTTTGTCTTGAGTCATTAATACACCCATCCCAAGCTCACTGCCCCTACCCCACGGAGAAACACCCATGCCTGACCGCAATGCCGTCAAAGCCTATCTCCTCGACCTCCAGGCGCGCATCATCGCCGGCCTCGAAGCCTTCGATGGCCAGCCTTTCCTGACCGACACCTGGACCCGCCCCGCTGGCGGCGGCGGCATCACCCGCCTGATCGAAGAAGGCCGCTACTTTGAACGCGGCGGCTGCAATTTCTCCCACGTGATGGGCGACCAGCTCCCCCCCTCCGCCACCGCTGCCCGCCCCGAACTGGCCGGGCGCAGCTACGAGGCCATGGGCGTGTCCCTGGTGCTCCACCCGCGCAACCCCTACTGCCCCACGGTGCACATGAACGTGCGCTTCTTCATCGCCAGCGCCCCCGGCCTGCCCGATGTGTGGTGGTTTGGCGGCGGCATGGACCTGACCCCCTACTACCCGTTTGAAGAAGATGTGCGCCACTTCCACAGCACCTGTCGCAACGCGGTGCTGCCCTGGGGCGAATCCGAATACCAGCGCCTCAAGGACTGGTGCGACCGCTACTTCTTCCTCAAGCATCGCAACGAACCGCGTGGCGTGGGCGGCCTGTTCTATGACGACCACGGCGCCGATGGCAAGGTGGACTTCGACAGCGCCTTCGCCCTCACCCGCAACGTGGGCGATGCCTTCCTGCCCGCCTACCTGCCCATCGCCGAACGCCGCCAGGCCACCCCCTACGGCGAGCGGGAACGGGATTTCCAGTCTTACCGCCGGGGCCGTTACGTGGAATTCAACCTGGTGTTCGACCGGGGCACCCTGTTCGGCCTCCAGTCGGGCGGGCGCACCGAATCCATCCTGATGTCCATGCCCCCCATCGTGAAATGGCGCTACGACTGGCACCCGGAACCGGGCAGCCCCGAGGAGCAGCTGTACACCGAGTTTCTGAAGCCCAAGGATTGGGCTTAAGGGCGTAAAAAAGCCCACGGCGTAAGCACCACGCACAGCACCCAATAAAAAACCCCGCAATTGCTTGCGGGGTTTTTTGTGAGCAGAAAACCGCCGGGGCTCAGTCGCTACCGAACAGATCGCGGGTGAACACCTTGGCATCCACATCGGCCAGGGCCGGGGTGCGGCGGTTGGCGATGATCACGTCAGCTTCAGCCTTGAAGGCTTCCAGATCCTTGACCACGCGGGAGTTGAAGAACTCGTCTTCCTGCAGCACGGGTTCGTAGACCACCACGTCGATGCCCTTGGCCTTGATCCGCTTCATGATGCCCTGGATGCTGGAGGCCCGGAAGTTGTCGGAGCCGGCCTTCATGATGAGACGGTACACGCCCACCACCTTGGGCTTGCGCGCAATGATCTCGTCGGCGATGAAGTCCTTGCGGGTGGAGTTGGAATCCACAATCGCACGGATCAGGTTCTGGGGAACCTCGCGGTAGTTGGCCAGCAGCTGCTTGGTGTCCTTGGGCAGACAGTAGCCGCCGTAGCCAAAGCTGGGGTTGTTGTAGTGGCTGCCGATACGCGGATCCAGACACACGCCGTCGATGATCTGGCGGCTATCCAGGCCGTGGGTGGCGGCGTAGGTGTCGAGTTCGTTGAAGTAGGCCACGCGCATCGCCAGGAAGGTGTTGGCGAACAGCTTGATGGCTTCGGCTTCGGTGCTGTCGGTGAACAGGGTCTGGATATCCTGCTTCACGGCGCCTTGCTGGAGCAGCTTGGCAAAGGCCTGGGCCCGGTCGGAGCGCTCGCCCACGATGATGCGGGAGGGGTAGAGGTTGTCGTACAGGGCGCGGCCTTCCCGCAGGAACTCGGGGGAGAAGATCACGTTGGCGGTGCCCAGCTCGACCCCCAGCTTGGCGGTGTAGCCCACCGGCACGGTGGACTTGATCACCATCACCGCGTTCGGGTTGTGGGCGACCACAGCGCGCACCACGGCTTCGATGGAGCGGGTGTTGAAATAATTGGTTTCGGGATCGTAATCGGTCGGGGTG
>JAJTBM010000316.1 GCA_021286885.1 Rhodocyclales bacterium | reverse complement strand
AACCGCATCCACAATTTCCTGCACGCAGGCTTCTTCATCACCAATGATGCACAGGATCTTGAGGCGCAGAGGGTGGGAGATGGCCTTCAGCGCCCGGGCTGCTGTTTCGATGTGTTCCTGTTTGGCGATCAGGTCGACGGTGCTTGTTTTCACTTAGTTTTATGGGGGAAAGTGAGGACAGGTTGCAAAAACGGTAATGCTATAAAATACCATTTTTTGAGTCCCCGGCGCAGTTCCCTCCGCATGTGGGGGGTGGGGGCTGGTCTCAGCCGAGGTTTCCGGGTTTATACTGGAACCACATTCTGCTTTCTTGTGAGTTCCTCGGGCCTGTCGGCAGACGGGCTGCGGGCCTGCCAGCAGGTGCCCTGAGGTCGGAGATTTTATGCGCAGCAAACTTCATCAGCTTGGCCTCGTCTTTACCGGCTTGTTTGCCGGCGTTCTCATCAGCCTGAATTTCTCGGCCAACGCAGATCGCAACACCCTCGGCCCCTTGCCGGTGGAGGAAATGCGTAATCTCACTGATGTATTCAATGCCATCAAGCAGAGTTACGTCGAGCCAGTAGACGACAAGAAGCTGCTCACTAGTGCGATCAGCGGCATGATTTCGGGTCTGGACCCCCACTCCACCTATCTGGATGCGGAGGCCTACAAGGATTTGCAGGTGGGCACCCAGGGCGAATTTGGCGGTCTGGGCATTGAGGTGGGTTCCGAGGACGGCTATGTGAAGGTCGTGTCGCCCATTGAAGACTCGCCGGCTTTCCGGGCGGGCATCAAGGCAGGTGACCTGATCATCAAGCTTGACGATACCCAGGTCAAGGGCATGAGCCTCAATGATGCGGTCAAGCGCATGCGAGGCAAGCCCAAGAGCAGCATTGTGCTCACCATCTCGCGCAAGGGCGAGCCCAAGCCCTTCACCGTGACTCTGGTGCGGGAAGTCATCAAGGTTCAGAGCGTCAAGTCCAAGCTGGTGGAGCCTGGTTATGGCTATGTGCGGATTGCCCAGTTCCAGGAGCAGACCGGCGCGAGTTTGGCCCAGCACCTCGAACGCCTGGTGAAGCAGGGCGAGCTGAAGGGCCTGGTGCTGGATCTGCGCAACGATCCGGGCGGGCTGCTCAATAGCGCGGTGGGGGTTTCTGCCGCCTTCCTGCCGGCCAAGACCCTGGTGGTGTCCACCGACGGGCGGGCGGATGATGCCAAGCGCAAATATCTGGCGATTCCCGAAGACTATCTGCGTGGCTCGCGGGATGATTACATCAAGACCTTGCCGCCCATTCTCAAGACCGTGCCCATGGTGGTGCTGGTGAATGGGGGCTCTGCCTCTGCCTCCGAAATCGTTGCCGGCGCCCTGCAAGACTACAAGCGGGCTGTGGTGATGGGCACCCAGAGTTTCGGCAAGGGTTCGGTGCAGACCATCATGCCCCTCAACGGCAATGCGGCCATCAAGCTCACCACGGCCCGTTACTTTACGCCCAACGGGCGCTCCATCCAGGCCAAGGGCATCGTCCCCGATATCGTGGTGGAAGAAAGCCCCAATGGTGGTTCCCGCGAGCGCTTGCGCGAGGCCGACCTGGATCGCCACCTGATGAACGACCGCGACCCGGAAGCCCGGGAGTCGGTCGGGCGCAAGGATGCCACCGCCCGGGGCAAGGACAAGGATAAGGCTAAGGACGAGTCCGACGAGAATCGCCCCGCGTTTGAAATCGCCAGCAAGGACGATTACCAGCTGGCCCAGGCTGTCAATCTGCTTAAGGGCCTGCAGATACTTCAGAACAAGTAGCAAGCCATGTAGTCACCCCCCGCGATCCTGCGTTTTTGATCACCACCCCCGGAGGCCACCATGCGACGCGAAACTGCTTACAAACTGGCTGGACGCAACCATGACCATGCACCGCACACCATTTCCGGGGGGGTGATCAAACGACGAGAGATACGTTTTTCAGAGTTTCCGCCCGAACAGGCCCACCAAGCCTGGCGCGCCCTGGCGGTGCTCAAGGGGGTGAAGGTCGAGCGGGGAGATGATCCCCATACCCTGATCGTCCACTACAGCGTGCTCGATTACACCCTGGAGTCTTTGGAGGCAGCCCTTGTTGAGGCGGGTTTCCACCTGGAAGAAACCTTGCTGGTGCGCATCCACCATGCGCTGATTCATTACGTGGAAGACACTCAGGTGCATAACCTGAAGTCCCCCGAGCGGCTCATCAAGCAGTCCCATCAGGTGTACATCAAGGCGTATGATGCCCATCCCCACGGGGATCACGACGATACGCCCATCGAGTTGCGGGAGTACCGCTAGGGCAGGCGCCCGGCTTTGTCCGGTTTTCCGATGTGTTCCCCCAGGGCGGCCCAGGCCGCCCTTATTTATTACTGCGATTGCTGCAGTTACTGCGTAGTGCTGCGCTGAAACACGACCAACGATGAACGACGAACAACTGCTGCGCTATTCCCGCCACATCCTGCTCCCCCAGATTGGCATTGAGGGGCAGGAGGCGATTCTGGCCGCCCGGGTGCTGGTGGTGGGCGCGGGTGGGCTGGGCTCGCCGGCCGCCCTGTACCTGGCCGCCGCTGGGGTGGGCACCCTGGTGCTGGCCGATGGGGATACGGTGGATTTGACCAATCTCCAGCGCCAGATTCTGCACAGCCAAGAGGGTGTGGGGCGGCTCAAGGTGGAGTCCGGGCGGGACAGTCTGGCTCGCATCAACCCCCTGTGCCAGGTCGAGGCCATTTCCCAGCGCCTGGAGGGCAGTCTATTGGAGGATCAGGTGGCGGCTGCCGATCTGGTGCTGGATTGCTCCGACAACTTTGCCACCCGCCACGCCATCAACCGGGCCTGTGTGCGTCACCGCAAGCCGCTGGTGTCGGGGGCGGCGGTGCGCTTTGATGGGCAGGTTTCGGTCTTCGATCTGCGCCAGCCCGCCGCGCCCTGCTATCACTGCCTGTTCCCTGAAGGCGAAGATGTGGAAGAGGTGCGCTGCGCCGTAATGGGCGTGTTTGCCCCCATTACCGGCATCATCGGCACCGTTCAGGCCGCCGAGGCCCTCAAGCTGCTGGCCGGTTGCGGTGAAACCCTCAATGGGCGGCTGCTGCTCCTTGACGCCCTGTCCATGGATTGGCGCAGCATCCGCCTGCAGAAGGATGCGGGCTGTTTGGTGTGTGGCGGGATGTAGCACAGGGGGGATGCGTTACGTGGATTTCATGTGTGTCATAATTTGGCACCATGAAAACCTTTCTTCTTTCCCTGGCCGGCTGGGTGCTGCTGGCCGGATTTTCCGCCCCCGCCCAAGCCCAGGTGCACAAGTGCATGATCAATGGGGCGGTCAGTTATCAAAGTACACCCTGCCCGGAGGGGAGCGCCTCGGGGAATGTCGATCTACGGCCTTCCATGGGAAGAAGCAAAAAATCGACAACAGCCCAGTCCGGGGGCTTTCGCTGTGATGGTCGTACGCGCTGCTCCCAGATGACCTCCTGCGAGGAGGCCAAATTCTTTTTGGCGAACTGTCCGGGAGTGAAAATGGATGGAGATCGTGACGGTCGCCCCTGCGAGGATCAGTGGTGCGGTTATTGAGTGATAGCCACTGCGCCAAGTGATGAGCGTGTGGTTTTTCCCGTGTTAGACCAAGCCAGACGTTTTTAAATCATCGGCCGCGAACGTAGCGCCTGCCACATCTGCACCAACCCCAGCTTTTGCTGGGCCCAGAAGCTGTCCCGGGCCTGGGTTTCGCGGGCGTCGTGTTCCAGTACGCCCGTGGCGGGCAGCTGGGGCGCCAGATAGAGGGTGCCAAAGATCCAGTCCCAGATGGGCAGCAGGATCGCAAAGTTGCAGCCGTAGCGAAAGCGCCGGCCCTCGGGGAGTTCCAGTGCGTGATGCCAGCGGTGGTAGAGGGGGCCCACCACCAGCCGGTCGCCCATGGGCCCGAAGTCCAAAGTGGTGTTGGCGTGGGAGAAGTTTTCCACCAGCCGCAGGGCAATCAGCAGGCCGATGAAGTGGTTGGGCGGTACGCCGATGGCCAGGGATAGC
>JAJTBM010000315.1 GCA_021286885.1 Rhodocyclales bacterium | reverse complement strand
AGTCGCTGAGCAGGCGCAGCGCCCGGTTCACCTGATCGACCCCTAGCGTGTTTTGGGCTGACCCGGTCTGGATGCGCCAGATCGCCCAATTCAGCTGAAACCGCTCCAGGCAGCGCTGCAGCGCCATCTGGGTCGTCATGTAGCGCATCCATGAACTCGAACAGCCCAGGTAACGATCCGCCAGCACCAGCGCCCCCGCCAGCGCAATAAAAATGTAGCCCCACTGGTTGATCAGCCCGCTATCGAGCACCACCAGGCCAAACAGATTGATCCGGAAACTGCTGAACAGGGGGCACAGCCCGCCCAGGGTGGTGAGCCCAATGGCCAGCACCCGGATCGACTGGGACCAGCGCTTGGGCCCCGCTTTTTTGTCCAGATACCAGTGAATGAAGCTCGTCGCCCGTTGCTCCAGCCGCTGGGCCAGCTCCAGCAGATTCGCGTGGGTGTGGGGCGTGGGTGTGAAATCGGTGGTCAGCGTATCCGGCTTGATGTTGGTTGGGGTATCAGCCGCCGTGGCGTTTCCCTCGCTCATGGGGGGCCGCTTTCTATGGAATAGTGTTTCTGCCTATCCTAGCGGTCCCGCCGGGCGCCCGGAATGGGGCAAAAGTTATGACTTGCATGTCTATACTGGCTACCCCATCCCGCCCATCTTATGGCCCCCACCGAGAAACGGATTTCCCCTCATGAATACTGCCCAATTCTGGCAACTGATCGACACGGCCCGCGCCCAGGCCCAAGACGACCCCGACACCCAGCTTCAAATCCTGTCTGGCCTGCTGGAAGCCCTGCCCGCCGAAGAAATCGTCGCCTTTGACCATATCTTCAGCCAATGCTTTGACCAGAGCTACACCTGGGCCCTGTGGGGCGCTGCGTACGTGATTGGCGGCGGCTGTTCCGACGATGGCTTTGACTACTTCCGGGGCTGGCTCATTTCCCGGGGAGAACCCACTTTCAGCGCCGCCCTGGCCGACCCGGACAGCCTCGCCGAACTCATCACCGATGCCGATGAAGCCCAAGGCTGCGAGGTGGAGGGCTGGCAATCGGTCGCTGTGGACGCCTGGTGCGCCCAGACCGGACAAAGCTACGAAGCCTTTCCCACCATTCCCCTCATCCAGCCCCAATCCGCCACGGGCCCAGCCGGCGAAGAATGGAGCGAAGACGAGCTGGATGCGCGCTATCCGCGCCTGGCTGCCCGGTTTTCCTGAATAAGCGTTGGGCTGAGATGCGGTATCAGCCCGCGCACTGCCCCATTTGCTCCAGCACCGCCGTAATCATCCGGTGTGCCAGCGAACGCGGGTGGGGCAGCAGGGGCAGCGCATCGGGCGCAAACCATTGCAGGTCTTCGATTTCGCCCGGCTGCGGGCAGAGTTCGCCGCCGGCGTAATCAGCGATGAAGCCCAGCATCAGCGAGTGGGGGAAGGGCCAGGATTGGCTGCCGAACCAGCGGATGTTGCAGATCTCGACCCCCGCCTCTTCGCGGATTTCCCGGCGCAGGCACTCTTCGGCGTTCTCGCCCGCTTCCAGAAACCCCGCCAGGGCTGAATACATTCCCGGCGCAAAATGGGGCGAACGCCCCAGCAGCAACTCGGAGCCCCGCAGCACCAGCCCGATGCACACCGGCGAGATGCGCGGATACGCCCGGTGCCCGCACGCGGGGCAATGGCGCGCAGGCTCGTGGGCCGCCGTTTCCAGCCCATGCCCGCAGCGTCCGCAGTAGCGATGATCCATGAGCCAGGTCGCCAACTGCAGGGCCCGCCCCAGGGCGAGGGCCAGCCCTTCTGGCCATTGGGCCCACAGCTTGCGCAGATTCGCCACCTCCAGCCCCTCGGGCACGGCGCCCTCCGGCCACAGCCACAACACGCAGGCTTCCCCATCCAGATGCCCCACCAGGATCCGTTCTTGGGCTGGGCCCAGGGACGCCAGCGCGGCCCCATCGGGCAGGCTGCCGTCTGGCCGAATCAGAGCCTGACCGCCCACAAACGCAAAAATCCGCGCCCCGTCGGGCAGGTCGGTGGTGGCATAGGCGGGGGTGAAGGGCATGGGGGCTCCTGGGGCTCAGGGGGTATCAGGTTTGGCGGATGTGGCCGCTGTATAGGCTGCGTGCAGGTCTGCACGGAACTGGGCGTAGCTGGGCATTTGGTGGGCGACTTGCTCACCGTCGAAGCCGTGCTCGGCTATCCAATCGTTCAGCGTGCTGGTGGTGTAGCTGTCGCCCAAGGCTTCGGCCAAAAGGCGCTTGGCTGAGCGGGGCGCATCATCAGTGCCGGGCAGATTTTCGAGGGCGGCACAGTGCTGGTACTTGTTCTGGATGGCGCACAGGAGCCAGGCTTCGGACTTGGGGCGGGGAAGCATGGGAACGCCCCGTATTCCCAGCCCCGCCCGCAAAAACCCTTGGCGCATGCTTTCGTATTTGTCTTGATATTCGCTGCAGGCGGTGTTTCGGGTGCCATCTGAATCCCGAAACAGGACGGCAATGAAGCTATCGCCTTCCTTTCGCTCAAACTCCAGTGCGATTTGGCCCAGCATCCAGGCATTTCGATGAAAAAATCCGGTTTCCTGTCCACGTTTCTTGCCGGTCAGCGCAAGGGCACGTGGCTGTTGTGCCCTGAGCGCCTGGGCTCGCGCCTGGAGTCCGGCTTCGCTGATGAAGTGATACTGGTGTGGGGTACATTCCAGCGGGGAATAACACAGCCGTTGTTCCAGTTCCCTGTCTACCAGCCAGGTCATGGGGCCAGGGGCGAAGTCCGGCGTCTGGCATTCGCCTTGTTGGTTGGTGCATTTGCCCAGGTCCGAAGGGCCTTCGCCGCTGAGCACGATTTTCATGAGCGGCCCTTGCGGATGACGCTACTCCGGGTGGGCTGCGTGGCTGCCTGGGCAGCTTCAGCCTGATCCAGAGCAATGCATTCGTCGGCCAGCACAGGCAGCCGGGTATCCACAAAGGCTTCTCCCGGGCCCATCCAGTCCAGCTTGGCCCTGGTGCTTTCCAGGTCGAAAAAGCGTCGTACCCGGGTTTGGCCCTGAGGGTTTTTGTAGACGAATTGCACGGACTCCCGCGCCACTTCGTCCCGCAGATAATTGAGAATCATGGGGCTGTGGGTGGTCACGATGGTTTGTACCGGGCTATCCACCAGCAGGTCTACCAACTGTTCGATGATCTCCGGGTTGATGCCGTTTTCCACCTCGTCGAGCAGCAGCAGCCCCGTGGCGGTCTGCAACTGGGCCAGAATGGCCAGAATGCGCAGCAGTCCGTCATTGAGTTGGGTGGCTTCGGTTTCGAGGATGTGGGTGTTCTCCCCATCTTCAAATTGCTCCGTCACCATCAACCGTTTCCACCCGCCCTTGACGCTTGCTACCCGAAAGTCCTGCAGGCGCGGGTAGAGCGTGCGCAGCAGTTCCACCAGATGGGCTTTCTGCTCGCCTTTCAGACTGGCCAGAAAGCCCGAGAGTTTTTCGCCGCCTGCGCCGATGTCCTTGTCCTGGGCTCGGGAGCGCTTGCGTAGCAGGTGGGGAGAAAGCAGTTCCAGAGAGCGGATGTTGCGCAGGGCATCCCGAAATTCGCGGAGTTCGGGCGGGAGAAGGCTGTCCTTGAGTTGGGAGAGGATGGAGCCTTGATATTCGAAGGTAATGGGAAATGGGGCGTTGTTGAGGGTGCATTTCCCATTTTGTGTCAGGAGAACGGTTTGATCGTCGATAAAGATGGATTCTCGTGTGAGGTGATTGTTTTTGCGGTGAAACTGTCCTGTCCAGATGAGTGTTCGACCACTGGCAAGACGATAGTCAACTTTTACCGAGGGGAGACGTATGTTGAGCCGGTCTTGGGTGAAAGAAATCAGATCTGTGTCGTTCCAACCACGTCGCTCCATCCAGCTTGTAATTGCTCCTCGCATTAACTGCGCAACAAAATCCAGCGCCTGAAGCAGGGTTGATTTGCCTGCACCGTTCATCCCGACCAAGCAGTTGAAGCGGGCCAGTTTAAGTTCTACGTGGGCCAGGGATTTGAAGTTCGTGATGCGGATGGACTCGATCAT
>JAJTBM010000314.1 GCA_021286885.1 Rhodocyclales bacterium | reverse complement strand
GCAAAGGCTATGAACCCTTCCTGCTGGGAGGGAGTTATCTGCATATCCGGCGCATCTATGCGGGGAGCGATGGCGACCGGCTGGCCCGCAAGCCACCCGCAACCCAGTTCGCGTTCAAGCGGCCTGGGGCTGGGACACAAGTTATCCCGAGTTAGGACCTGAAAATGACAATAGGGCAGACCTAGGCAAGGATAAGTGCGATGAGCTTGCCGCCCGACTCACTCCCCATCCCGCAACACCCCCTTGCAGTCGGGGAAATGGGTACAGCCCCAAAACCCTTCGCCAGCCCGGTTGCCTTGGCGGGCGACGCGGCGGGTCATGGGGCAGCCGCACAGGGGGCAATCGGGTGTGGCGTCGTGGCGGGGTTGCTGGGGTTCGGGCCGTTGGCCGGTGGACATCAACGCGGCGTCGAGCATTTCCTGCAGCTCGTCTCCGTCGATCAGGATGATGTTACGGCCCCGGGCAAAATTACGGGCGTCCTGGGTGAAGCGGCCCGAAGTGACCACATAGCCCCCATCGGCGCCCCGGGCGGCCATCACGCCGTAGAGTTCGCGCACCACCCCCACGCCCACCCGGTAGGCGCGCCATTGCTTGCACTGGACAAGGGAAAGTTCGCCATCCTGGCGCAGTTCGAGATCCACCCCACCATCGGGGCCGCCGCCGCCGGTTTCGCGTACCTGGTAGCCGGCGAGCCGGAAGGCCTCGCCCACCAGGCTTTCGAAATCCTGCCAGCTCATATCGTTGACCGCCTGGGCGCCGCTGCGGGTAACGTTGTGCACCAGCTGTTCCCGGTGCTGGCGGGCAAACAGGGATTTGACGCCGCCAATCAGGCAGAAGCCGGGCAAGGCGTATTGGGCCAGGCCCGCGATCCCGTGCAACAGGCGGGCGCCCAGACCCGCATCGGGGGGCGCCACGGAGAGGGCGTTGAAACCCAAATAAGCCCCGCAGGCAATCACGAGGTTCATCCACCAGGGCTGCGCCGCGAGCCATTCGATCACGCCTTCGATGGGCGTGTTTGTCCGGCGATCCATCCCGGTATTCCTTCTTTTTTCGGGTCTGCACCGCAGTAACGCAGGCACAGACATTAGCTATTCCAACACAACCCGCAAGCATAACCGGGAATGGTGGATTTTTATACAGATTTCACCCAAAACCAGCGCCATGCAGGTATTTGAACGGGTGCTGTGCAACCTTCATCCTGTGCACTGCAATATTGCCGCCAACCCTGACGCCCCCCCATAATCAGGCTTCCTTCATAATCAAATCAGGACATTACGATGCTCCGCAGAACCTTCGTCGCCGCTGTTGCGCTGGGCCTGCTCGCCAACGCTGGCGCCCAGGCCCAAACCACCTACCGTTCCGAATACCGGCTGTCGACGACGCTGGGGACTGCCTTCCCCTGGGGTCAGGCCGGTGAACGCTGGGCCGAACTGGTGCGCGAAAAAACCCAGGGCCGGATCAACATCAAGCTGTATTCCGGCAATTCTTTGGTGGGCGGCGACCAGACCCGGGAATTCACCGCCATTCGTCAGGGGGTGATCGACCTGTCCATCGGCTCCACCATCAACTGGTCGCCCCAGGTGAAGGAGCTGAACCTGTTCTCCCTGCCCTTCCTGATGCCCGACTACAAGGCCATGGATGCGCTGACCCAGGGCGAAGTGGGCAAGGAACTGTTCGCCACCCTGGAAAAGCGCGACGTGATCCCCCTCGCCTGGGGCGAAAACGGCTTCCGCGAGATGTCCAACTCCAAGCGCGACATCGCCACCCCCGCCGACATGAAGGGGATGAAGTTCCGCGTAGTGGGCTCGCCCCTCTACAACGAAACCTTCAGCGCCCTGGGCGCCAACCCGACCCAGATGAGCTGGGCCGATGCCCAGCCGGCCCTCGCCTCCGGCGCAGTGGACGGCCAGGAAAACCCCCTGTCGGTGTTTACCGCCGCCCGCCTCGCCACCGTGGGCCAGAAGCACCTGACCCTGTGGCACTACGTGGCCGATCCGCTGATCTTTGTGGTGAGCAAGCAGGTGTGGAACAGCTGGACTCCCGCTGACCGGGAAGCCGTCCGCCAAGCCGCCCTCCAGGCTGGGCGCGAGAACGTCGAGAAGGCACGCAAGGGCATCGCCGGCAACGACAACGCAGTGCTCAAGCAAATCGAAGCCAGCGGCGTGAAGGTGACCCAGCTCACCCCCGAACAGCGCACCGCCTTCGTCCAGGCCACTCGCCCGGTGTACGACAAGTGGTCCAAGACCATCGGCGCCGATCTGGTGAAGAAGGCCGAAGCCGCCATCGCCAAGCGCTGAACGCTAAACGCTAAACGCTCACGCTAAACCACAGGCAGCCTCCGGCACCCAAGGCTCCAGGCCACGCTCCCCGGCGTGGCCTTTTTGTCTGGGGGGCGGGATGCGGCCTGGGCCGTTCTTTTCATCCACCTTTCCAAGCTTTCTACCAACATTTCTACGCGGGGGTTTCCCATGTCTCAAACAACGCCAGAACCCGGAGGCACGCCGCCCGCCGGCACCGCTACCGGCTTCTCCCTGGCCGCCGTGGAGCGCTTCCTGATGGCAGCCTCCATGGGCGTCCTGTGCCTGCTCACCATGGCCAATGTGCTGGTGCGCTATTTCACCGACATCTCCTTCGCCTTCACCGAGGAAATCTCGGTGGCGCTGCTGGTGGTGATGACGCTGGTGGGCGCCTCCCATGCCTTCGCCACCCGCCACCACATCGCCATCACCTTTCTGGTGGACAAGCGCCCGGCCCTGGCCGCCCTCGCCCATCGTTTCGGGCTGGTGTGCGGGCTGCTGATGTTCGGCCTGCTGGCCGGCTACGGGGTGCTCATGGCCTGGGATGATTACAGCTTCGAAGTCACCTCCCCCTCCCTGGGCGTGCCCCAGTGGTGGTACACCGTGTGGCTGCCGGTGTTGTCCATCCTCATCGTGCTGCGCCTGCTGGCCCAGCTCATCCAGCGGGGAGAACACTGATGGATGGGCTTCTGTTCGGGCTGTTCGGCTTCTTGATGCTGAGCGGCGTGCCCCTGGCGGTGGCCATGGGTCTGGCCGGGGTGGCGGTGGTGTGGGCCGCCGATCTGGGCATGCTGTCTTTGCCCACCAACGTATACACGGGTATCGCCAAATACCCGCTGATGGCGATTCCGGTGTTCGTGATCGCGGGCCTGATTTTTGAGCGGGCCGGCGTGGCCGCCACCATCGTGCGCTTCGCCTCCGCCCTGGTGGGCCAACGGCGCGGCAGCCTGGCGATTGTGGCGATTCTGGTGGCCATGATCCTGGGCGGCATCTCCGGCTCCGGCCCCGCCGACTCCGCCGCCGTGGGTGCGGTGATGCTCCCCTCCATGCTCAAGGCCGGCTACCCCCGCGCCTTTACTGCCGGGGTGATCGCGGCGGCGGGCTCCACCGACATCCTGATCCCCCCCTCCATCGCCTTCGTGATCTACAGCCTGCTGGTGCCCCAAGCCTCGGTGCCCGCCCTGTTTGCGGCGGGGATGATCCCGGGCATCCTCTCGGGCCTCACCCTGGTGCTGGTGGCCTGGTGGCTGTCGGTGCGCCACGGCTTTGAAGCCAACGTGGATGAAGCCCGCCCGCCCTTCTGGCAGAGCCTCAAGGACGCCGGCTGGGGCCTCGCGGCGCCGGTCATCATCCTGGGCGGCATGCGCAGCGGCTTCTTCACGCCCACCGAGGCGGCGGTGGTGGCGGTGTTCTACGGCCTGGTGGTGGGCATGGTGATCTACCGCTCGCTCACCTGGAAGGACGTGTACGGCGTGCTGGTGGAGTCGGCCGAGATTTCGTCGGTGATCCTCACCGTGGTGGCGCTGGCGAGCGTCTTCGCGTGGGCCAGCAACACCCTGGGCACCTTCGACCACCTGGCCGCCGCGCTGCTCGGCACCGGGCTGTCGGAGATCCCGATGCTGCTGTCGATCCAGCTGCTGCTGCTGATTGCCGGGATGTTCCTCGACGCCATCTCGATCTACTTCATCTTCCTGCCCCTGCTGGTGCCCATCGCCCAGCACTTCAACTGGG
>JAJTBM010000313.1 GCA_021286885.1 Rhodocyclales bacterium | reverse complement strand
GACGAGCGAGGCCAGCACTACATCATGTCGGTCACGGCAGCCGACCGGCCCGGCCTGCTGTTTGGCATCGCCAAGACCCTCGCCCAGCACGGGATCAACCTGCATACCGCCAAGATCGCCACCCTGGGCGAGCGGGTCGAAGATACCTTCCTGATCAGCGGCCCCGGCCTCTCCCAGGATGCGGTGATCCTCAAGGTGGAATCCGAGCTGCTGGAACAACTGGCCATCTGAGGCCTGCCCTGCGTAGCACCACCTCCGGCCCCTGGGGGCCGGGGGCTTTGCACCTGTTCAAGCACCTGCCGCCGGAAGCCCGGTAAGCTGGGTGGGCTGTCACCTTTCATTTCCACCACCGGAAAGCGTCGCCCACCATGTTCAAACAGCTCCGGGGCCCCGAGCGGGCCTTCAAGATCGGGCAATGGATTGTTGCCCTGCTTTTCGCCTACTTTCTGATCGAGATCGGCGCCGCCGTCATCGCCGACCTGCCCCAGGTGTCCAGCGCTCCCGAGCGCAGCAGCTTTGTGGATCAGCCTGCCCTCAACCGGCTCCACACCCAAATGCAAGGCGACCGGGACAAGATCGCCCAGCTGGACCAGGAAAGACACCGCCTGGACGCCCAGCTCGGCCAGCAGCAAACCCACTACCAGCAGGAGCAGGCCAGCTTCGAGACCTGGCGCGACACCCGCCGCACCACAGGCAAATCCGACCAGGATGCCGAAGTCGTCGCCCGGGCCCGGCGGCTGGATGGCCTGCTTGCAGCCCAGCAGGCCACCCAACAGGAAATCCAGCGCATAAGCGAAATCAGCCAGCGCCACGTCCTGGCCATCGCGCCCCTGGAAGCCCAGGCCCAAGCCCTGGAATACAAAGCCGACCAGGATTTCTTTGAAGCCAGCCGGCGCGCCCTGCTGAAGGTGTTTTTCATCCGCCTCGCGTTTGTACTCCCGCTCCTGATCAGCGCCCTGTGGCTGTTCCGCCGCCACCGCCAATCGGCCCAATGGCCGTTTGTGTGGGGCTATATTCTGTTCGCCCTGTTCGCCTTCTTCTTTGAGCTGGTGCCCTATCTACCCTCGTTCGGGGGCTATATCCGCTACGGGGTGGGCGCCCTGCTCACCTTCTGGGGCGGGCGGCTGCTGATCAACGCGCTGCAACGCTATCTGGAACGCAAGCAACAGGAGCAAGCCGCCCCCGAAGAAGCCCGCAAGCAGGACATCCGCTACGAACGCGCCCTGGAGTCCATCGCCAAGGGCCAATGCCCCGGCTGCGAACGCCCCTTTGTTAATGCCCAGGGCGTGGAACTCAACTACTGCATGCACTGCGGCCTGCGCATCCATCACGCATGCAGCCGCTGCGGGCTACGCCACAACGCCTTCTTCCCCTTCTGCCCCGCCTGCGGCCAGCGCAGCGGCGAGCATTCCACAGAAACCCCTGCAGAAACCCCGACAGCAGCGCCGACAAAAGCCGACAAATCACCACAAACCCTCGCCCCACCCCAGCAAAATCAGTAACTTGCGCCCAGGCGGGGCGCGGCACAAATCCTGCATGGCTAAACAATCTGCCTGCACAACCGCGCCCACGCCACCATGAAAACCATCGGAATCTTCTTCGGCACCGAAACCGGCACCACCCGCCTCATCGCCAAACGCATCCACAAAAAGCTGGGCGAACAAATCGCCAGCAAGCCCCTGAACGTCAACCGGATCAGCCCCGCCGAATTCCTCGCCCACGACGCCCTCATTCTGGGCACCCCCAGCTATGGGGAAGGCGACATCCCCGGCCACAGCGCCGGCTGCATCGAACCCAACTGGGAGGAATTCCTCGCCAAGCTGGATGGCCCCCTCGACCTGCGCGGCAAGCGGGTCGCCCTCTTCGGCCTGGGCGCCCAGGAGCGCTACTCGGAACGCTTCGCCAGCTCCCTCTTCAAGCTCTACGAACTCTGCCGCAACGCCGGTGCCGAGATCATCGGCAGCTGGAGCACCGAGGGCTACACCTTCAAACACTCCGCCGCCGTGGTGGACGGCCGCTTCGTGGGCCTCGTCATCGACGAACGCACCCAAGGCATGCACACCAACGCCCGCCTCGACGCCTGGCTGGACGAAGTGCAGCCTTTGCTAATGGATAGGCTGGAGCAGGTGGCTTGAGCATAAAAAAACCGCCGACCGACTGCACCCGGAGCACGGAATGCAGCCTTGCCGACGGTGAAGAGAGGACAAGATGAAAAATCTCTGCCTGCTCAGCAGCGTTCAGAAACGATAACGCAAGCCCAGCATCGTTGCAGTCTGGGAGCCGCCCGCCGCCGGCGACACGCCGGAGCCCACCGAGGCGGCGTATTGGGCGTTGGCGCTGTTGTTGATGCGGGCGAGCTGGAAGTAAGGGGCGAAATCCTTGTTGAAGTAGTAGAAGCTGCGCAGCACGATCAGGCTCGCGTCCCGGTCCTGGTCGTGGTTGGTGATGCGGTGAAAGCCCCCGTCCACCTGCCACTGGTCGTTAAACTGCCAGGCGCCTTCCACGTAATAGGCATTGGAGCTGAACTCACCCGCCGCCACGTCCACCTTGCGGCCCAGCCAGCCCACACCCAGTTTGCCGCCGCTGCCAAACTTGAGGTAGGCGCCCAGCAGGGTGCGCCGGTCGGTGTCTTCGGGGCGGGTGAAGGCCAGGGCTGCTGCGCCGTTGAAGAAGCTGGCCGTGGCCCCCGTGCCGCCCTTTTGCTCATCCACCGCTGCGGCAACACCAAAGCGTGGGGCGTCGTATTTGGCCATGACCGACCAGCCGCGACAGGCGTTGCTCCCTGCGCCGGGCAGCTCTCCCGCACAGGTGCCGGAGCCAGGGGTGCCGCCGGCATTGTCCCGGGCCAGGCTGTAGATGGCGCCCAGGGTGACGTTACCGAACTGCCCCTTCCAGGCAATCGAGTTGTCGTAGCGGGCGTTGGGCAGATAGGCGTCCAGCGAGCCCAGAGCGTAGATGTTGGGGCCCAGCAGATCCGAATCCATGGCCTGAATCAGCATGGAATACTGACGGCCAATGGTCAGGCTGCCGTAGGCGGTATCCACCCCGGCAAACAGCTGGCGGCCAAAGATGCGTCCGCCCTGGCCCAGGGTGCCCGAATCCAGGTTGAAGCCGGTTTCCAGGGTGGCAATGCCGGTCAGGCCGGGGGCCAGCGCCTTGGCAGCCCGGAAGCCCAGACGGGAAGCCACCGTGCCGGTGATGCCGGGCATACGGGTCACGGTGCCTTCATTGCTGCCATTCTTCACGTGGCTGATGCGCTCCACTCCGCCATCCAGCACCCCGTACATCTGGATGCCCTGGGGCAACAGCGGCGCGGGGGCTGCGGCCACCGGGACAGGCGCAGGAGCAGCGGCCTGCTGCTCGATGCGCTCCACCGCTTTTTTCTGGCTTTCCTGTTGGGCCAGGAGTTGCTGGATCAGTTGGCGCTGGGCGGCCAGTTCGCGCTTGAGGGCTTCAACCTCGCTCTCGGCCCGGGCGGGCAGGGCGAGGCCTGTCGCCCCCAATGCCAGCAAGGCTGCGGCGAGGGGGCGCAGATGCAGGCGCCGGGCGGACGTATGCATGTGGTGCTGTTTCATTCGTGTCTCCTTTTATTGTTTGATGGGCCCCGAGGGCCGGCCTGGTGACTTCCGGGGGCCTGCGCCAGGCACGCAGGCACCCCTGCCGGCCACCCGAAGGCGGCGGCATGGGGACTACACAAGGGAAAAACTCAGAACAGCGGAGTGCTGGAGAAAATCAGGTGCGGCGCAGTTCCAGCTCCGGCTCGGCCTGCTCCGGGTGGTAGTTGTGCTTGACGAACAGGGCCAGGGCAGCCACTGCGCCGGGGATCGCCAGCACCGCAAAGATCTGGTCGAAACCAAACTGGCGGCGCTGCAGCTCGGCCACCAGGAAGGGCGCCGCCACCGCGCCCACCCGCCCAATCGCCATCATCCAGGCCACCCCCGTGGCCCGGCCTGCGGTCGGGTAAAAGTTGGCGGCCAGGGCCGGCATGCTGGTCTGGGTGGTATTCATCACCGCGCCACCGATAAACACAATGGCCCCCAGCCACCCGAT
>JAJTBM010000312.1 GCA_021286885.1 Rhodocyclales bacterium | reverse complement strand
CCAGGCCAGCAGCTCGGCCACCGCCACATACAGGGCGGGGGGAATCCGGGCGTCCAGATCCACCTGCATCAACAGGGCCACCAGCTCGGGGGATTCATGCACATACACCCCCGCCTCCTTGGCCCGGGCGATGATCTGGCCCGCCATCAGCCCGCGCCCCTTGGCCACCACCGTGGGCGCACTTTGGCCGGCGGTGTAGGCTAGGGCGACGGCTTCGGCGCGGGGGTCGGATTTGTTCATAGGCGCAGCAGCCCCCGGCGGCGGACTTCGGCCACCAGGCCGGTGAGGGGCACGTTGGCGGCGGCGAGGGCCTCTTCCAGGCTGGCCGCGTTACGCTGGAGTTGCTGGCGGGTGCTTTCGTCCTCGCTCACCAGGCGCAGGGCGACGCCCTGGGGCGTCAGCTGCAGTCGGGCCTCGATCTGGCCCAGACCGGGCAGGGTGAGGCGCAGGGTGGAGTTCCAGTGGGCGGCGGGTTCGTCCGGATTGCCAGCTTCGCGCTCCTGAGTCTCTGGGTCTTCGATCTCCCATTCCATCATCTGCCCAGGCCAGATCTGTCCCTGCCAGCTCACCTGATGGGTGGCGAGGCTGTCCAGCTGCTGATGCACCAGGGGCACCAGCCGTTCGGGAATGCCCGCCGGGCCGCTTTCGTTGGCAGATACGAAGCGCAGGGCCGGGGGGGGCGGTGTGTCTTCAGCGGGCATGCTCCCGTCCCCCGGCATCCAGGGGGTGGAGCTACTGGTTTTGGGGATGGTGTCTTGTACCAGCTGGTTGAGGGTGGCTGCATCGGGCAACTTGCCACCAAACAGCTGGAGCAGGGGCGAGAGCCGGCCCTGGGGCTCTTGCAGGAGTTGGCTGGCTTGGGTCTGGCCTGCCAGCCAGCGGGCCTGATGGGCCTCGTAGAACAGCCCGCTTTCACCCAAAGCTTGGGCCAGCTGGCCCGCCAGGCGGGGCACGTCCTGGGGCGCGCCGGGCGGGGTGGCGAGCAGCGGGGCGCTGCTGCTGGCGGCCTGGGGCGCGCTGTCGTTGCGGGCACTCAGCAGTTGGGCGGTGGATGAGAGGGTGACTTCCGGGGCCTGGCTCGGTGGGCCAGCGAGCAGATAGCTGATCAGGCGTCCGGCCTGGCTCAGGATGGGGCCGCTCGTCTGGGGGGTGGTGATCGTTTCCCCGGGGGTGGGGGGGAGTGGTGCCGGATTGGTGGCGAGCCGGGCTAGCACAGCCTGGGGGCTCACATGGGTCACTACCAGTTCAAGCACGTCCCCGGCCTTGACGCCAGGGGAGAGGGCCAGAATCACCTCCCGCCCGTCGATGCGAGCCTGGGCGGTGTTGTCCGGGCGGGGGGCCTCCAGGTGGGCAATGATGCGCTCCCCGGGGGTGAAGTCGGGGAGCTGGCCTGAAATGGCCTTGATGCGCGCCAGTGGTGCGAGGTTGGGCTCCCCGTTGAGGAAGCCGGCCTCGCCCAGCATGCGCAGGCGGCTGGCCAGATCGCCCGGAATCATGGGGTGGCTCCTGGCCGGTGGGGCGTGGGTTTAGGCGTCTCCGGACGGGGGGGTATCCGTACGGCGACCTGAAAGCAGCTGACGAACGTTGTCGAGCCAGGGTTGGGTGTGCACCCGGACTTCTTTGTCGTCATCGAGAATACGGTTGATCAGCTTGACCCGTTGCTGGCGCTCATCATCAGACAGGCGTCGGTTACGGTTGGGAAGATTGAGCGCGTCTTCCACCCCCAGACGATCCCGCAGGGAAGCCACCTGACGCTCTAGCCGGCTGAGACGATCCCAGTCGTTGGCGCGGGCGGCATCCACCATCTGGTGGGAGTATTGGCTCATCTCTTTGAGCAAGGCGAGGGAACTCATCAATCAACTCTCCGGACGTTCAGCGGGCGGGCTCCACCGTGGCAGACCCGATGGCTGCCCAGGCGTCTTTCAAATCGGTGAGCAGCCGGGTGACCTCGTCCAGGGCGGGCCGGCTGTTATGGAGATTGGCGTACAGAAGGCGCTGGGCCATGTAATCGTAGAGGGCGCCGAGGCGTTCGGCCAGTTCTCCACCGGCTTCAAAGTCGAGGCTGATCTTGAGGCCATTGGTGATGATCTCGATGGCCTTGGAAATGGCGGTGCCCTTGGCCGGGATGTCGCGGTTTTCCATGGCGATGGCCGCACTGCCCACCTGGAGCAGGGCACCCTCAAACAGCATCAGGATGAGTTTATGGGGGTCTGCACCGGATACGCCGGTTTCAACGCTGACTTCGTTATAGGCGGCGGCTGCGCGGCGGGAGGCTAGGCCAAAGGACATCGTGTTCTCCTGTCGGGATCAGGGCTTAGAGCAGTGCCAATTGTTGGGTGAGGTAGCTGCTGGTGGTGCTCATGCTGCTCATGGCCTTGTCCAGGGCTGTGTACTGGCTGCGGTAGTTATTTTCGATGCGGGTGAGCCGGGTGTTCATGGCGTCGATCTGCTTGCCCAGATTCTTGACCGTGGAGTTCAGGCCCGTTGTTCGGTTGGTCAGGGTGCCATTGGTGTCCAGCATGGCCGTAGCGTCACTCTTGAGGGCCTTGGAGTAGTACGCGATCACGCTGGCTGTCGCGGCAAAATCGGTGGTAGCGGCCTTGCTGAACTTGGCAGTGTCCAGGCTCAGGCTGCCGTCGGTCTGGAAACTCACGCCGATATCGGCCAGCTGTTTGATGCTGCTGCTGGTGGAGCTGTTCAGGGTGTTGTAGGAATTCACCAAGGTCTGCAGCTTGGTCTGCAGGGCCGAGGTGTCCCGGGACACGGTGAGGGTGGTGGTGCCTGTTTTGGTGAGGTTCAGGGTGACACCATCCACCGCGCCGGTGATGGTGTTGCCGGCAGTGCTGATCGAAACCCCTTGCACTTTGACCACCGCGTCGGTGGCGGCTTGGGTCTGGTTGAAGGCACTGCTGGCGGCAATCGGCGAACTCGGGTTGCTGCTGTCGATGAACTGGGCCGTGCCTCCGATGCTGACGGTGTTGGCCGTCCCCCCGGTGGCGGCCGAAAGCAGGAGGTTCTGCTTGCCGTCGGTGCCGGTGACCACGGTGGCGTTCAGACCCGTGCCGGCCTTGTTGATCGCATCACGGATGCCGCCCAGGGTGTTCTGGGTGGTGTCCAGGGTTACGTTAACGGTGGTGCTGCCTTTGGTGAAGCTCAGGGTCTTGGTGCTCGCGCCACCGAAATCGATGACCGCATCGGTGCTGGCGTAGGACTTGCCCAGCTGGTAGCGCTGCTCGTTGGCCAGGGCGGTGACTTCGATGCTGTAGGTGCCCGGCACGGCCGAGCTGGTGGCACTGGCGCTGCCAATGGTGGTGTCGGTCAGGGCTGCCGTGTAGTTGGACAGGGCCGAGGTGGCCGTTTGCAGCGTGGTGGGCGTCAGGGCCTTGGCAGCATTCTGGAGCGAAGCCAGATTGCTCTTGATGGTCCCGAGGGCCGAAATCTTGGATTGGGCGGTGCTCTGCTGGGTCTGGAGACTCGTCAGCGGTTGCCGCTCGATCTGCATCAAGCCTGAAATCAGGGACTCCACATTGAGTCCCGAACCTATGCCGGCGGAAGAAAGCGTTGCCATTTGGTATCCCCTGATATTTGGCTGATGGGGGAGCGTTAAAACGGATAAGCCAGATTACGGTTTCCGGGCCCAGAACTTGAGCCATAGCAGAGGGGGCTTGTCCCCGCTTTTCTGCCTTTGCGCTACCCGCATTTGGTGAGTTGTTTAGTGAATTGGCATGTGTTGGGGCGAAAAAAACCCACCGCAAGGGTGGGTCAATTGCTTGCCAGGAGGAACTGGTGCGTGTTTGGCCCCTCAGGCCTGTTGCTTGACGAACAGCCCTTGGAGTTTATCCAGGGCTTTGGCGATCTCGATGACCTCTTCGGATGGAATCTGGCGGATGACCTTCTTGGATTCGCCATCCACCACCTTCACCACGGTCATGTTCACATCTTCATCGATGGAAATCTGCAGGTTCTGGGCGCTGGGTTTGACCACATCCTGGATCTGCTTGACCGCATGGGCCAAATCTTCTCGGCTGGGTTTGGCCGCGTTGGGCTGATTCGGGTT
>JAJTBM010000311.1 GCA_021286885.1 Rhodocyclales bacterium | reverse complement strand
GCGCTCATCTTGTATTTCTGTACTCAGGGCTGAAAGTGCTGGGAAATCCCAATCCGGTGGGCCATCCCCGTGAATGCTGGCAATGAGCGCCGTGCGGCGTACCAGCGCCATCAGCAAGATGCGGGGATTCAGGCGTGCAGGGGGCAGGGCGCGCCCGTTTTCCTGGAGGCGCATGGGGGTCAGCAGTTCTAGCCGGATACTCGATGGTGCTTCGGAGGGTATGAGCGGCATCTGTGCTTCGGGGGCGGTAAAGCTGCCCTCATTGGGTGCGTGCAGTAGCCGCTCGACGGTGCTTGTCTGCGTGCCCGGGGGCGGAAAGGCTGTTTCTGCCAGGCTTTGGCGAACAGCGATCAGTTTTGCTTGCCCGTCGCCGGCGCCTACGCCCCGGGCAAAGGCCTGATTCCAGGCCAGGGTAATCAGCGGCAGTTCCCGCAGGGCGCGACCAAAGAGCACCATTGAAAAGCTGAACTCATCCCCTTCTTCCAGGGTTCGGCGCCCCCACGGTGGTGGCTCGATCAGGTAGGGGGCCGGCATCTGGCTGAAGCGCTGGAGCGGATGTGTGATGGGGGGCGGTGCAAACAATGCCGGGTAGGGGCAGCTGTGCAGCAAGGGGCAGCCTTCACAGCTGGCCGCACGGGTCATGCAGGCCAGGCGGCGCAGGCTGTGGCCAAAGGCCCCACGCAACATGGAGCCGGAAAACTCTGGCAGGCGCAGGCTGCGTGTGACACGCCAATCAAAATGGCAGCGGGCAACAGAAATCATAGGGTTTGCTTCAATACCTGAGAAAGCCAAGTGTGCAGTTTGGTTTCATCACAGGCCATGGCTGCGATGAAGTTGGTGGATTCTTGTGCGCGGAGGCTGCTCGCAGCGCTATGTGCCCTGACTCCGTGGGCTAATTGGTTGCGCAGATTCTTGAGCGTGAAGAAATTATCGGGTGCCTTATGGTTCCGCCCATCGCTGGCGTTTTCCAGCGTTTTACTGGCTTGGTCCCTGTGGGTGAAATTGTTGATGTCGCCACCGGTTTGCTCCACCTGATGGGAAAGCCTGGCCTCGTAAGCCATGATGCAGGCCCGCAGATAGTCTTTTCTGTTCAGGGCCTGTGTGGCCAGGGTCTGCTCCCAGGCCGAGCGGCGCAGGGTCAGGCGCCAGTTCAGGCGCTCTTTGAGCAGGGGCAGGAACATTTGCCCAGCGGGGGAGTGTGCATGGGGTTGTTTATCCCAGAAAGACCCGAGTTTTTGTTTGGCAAGCGACAAATTGCCGACGCGCTCCAGAAAGGCTGCCTCACCCAAAAGCTGATGGCCCTGTACTTGGTCTTTTTTGAGTAGCGGGACAAACACGCTGTAGTCTCCGTCTTTGTCAAATTGATCCATGCAGCGCACCCAGTTCTGAATTTCCAGCAACCCGGTCAGGCGTACTACGGGTGTTTGGGCTACGCCCTTCTGATAGGCACCGTAATAGATTTCCTGCACGGCGGCCTTTCCCAAAGACTGGAGATGTCCAGAGGATGTTCATCTGCTGCGTTCTGCGTGTCGTGGCCTTCGGCCATGACCTGCAAGACTTTTACTTGCTCAGCCTCGCCAAAACCGTAGGGAATCAGGCGCAGTTCAAAGCGGCGCTTGCCTTGGCTGCGCTCGTTTAATGCGTGCTCCAGGCGGGCCAGCAGGGGGGCATCCACCCGGTTTTGTTCCACGGCCTCCAGGAGCGTTACCCCGAGTTCATCGCTGTTGGTGATGCCCAGCGCATCAGGCAGCTCGTACCACATGCTGCCCGAGGTGCCTAAAACCCGCAGGGTCTGTACATCAAGTGCCTCGGCCAGCCCCAGCCCGACAAAGCGGGTCGTAAAGTGCCTGGGCGGTGTGGCGTCCAGCACATAACAGGTTGGCTCGTAACGGTTATTGCCCAGAAATGTGGTGAGGCTGCGTCTGCCCATGGTGATGTCCTTTCCTCGGGGCTGGTTGGGTGATGGCTGCATTGGGTTAATCGGGGGGCATGATGCCTGGATTTGGCCTGTTTGACCCAATCCCCAAGCTTGGGAAAATTCCCGCGTTTATTCCTGCGTTGGCTTCAGGCAAGGATGTCCAGAGGGGCGGGCAGGCCGGTCCACTGGATGCCTGCGGGCAGGGTGGCGCAGCCGATGCGCTCCTGCACCCCCCGCGCAGGCAGTGGATAGCAACGTACATCGTCGTTTTTGGGGTCGATCAGGTGGCCCAGTTCGGTCAGGCAGGCCTGCAAGCCTGTTTCGGTGCCGTAGAACCAGAAAATACTGTACTCGATGGGGGTGGCGTGCTGAATCATCATCCGATGCACCCGTCCCAGGCGCCGGGGGGCGGTAATGTCATAGCCGATCAGCCAGCAGCGGGGCACGGGGGCTCTCCGGGGGCGGGTTGGGCGCGGATCACCTCTACCAGGCTGTCCACGTTTTGGGCCAGCAACTTGCGAAAGCTTTCAGCCTGGGTTTCGTAGGCCTCATAAAACCGCGCCCGTCCGGCTTTGCCCAGCAGGCAGCCTTCTGCTGTGCGGCTGAAGTCGCTGGTGCGCAGGGTTTCCTGGCGGAACAGGGCCAGCACGAAGCGGTCTGCCTCGGGGCGCAGGGCCTCCATCACATCACAGGCCAGCGATTCCCGACCAAAGTCGAGGGCATGGTAAAAGCCGATGTACGGATCGAGCCCGGCTCCGTACAGGGCCAGTACGGTTTCGGCATGAAGCAGGGTGTAGCTGAGGGAAAGGGCTGCATTCACCGGGTCGCGGGGGGGCTGCCGGTTGCGTCCGGTAAACCCCAGCCCGGCGGGCAGGATCTCGGCCATGGCTTCAAAGTAACAGGCTGCGGCAGCCCCTTCCAGCCCGCGCAAAGATGCCAGGCTGGTTTGGGCATCCACCTGGGGCAGATACTCGCTCAGGCGCCGTACGCATCGGCTCAAGGGGTAGCGGTGCAGGGGCTGGGCATCCAGCCTTTCGGTCATCAGCCGGTGCTGGCCCTCAATTTTGGCTTGAACCACAGCCTGGGCAAAGCGCAGGCAAAAGTCCGGTGCCAGCGACAGGCGGTATTGGGCTACCCGGCGGGCGGCATCGTTGTGGGGGCAGCCCATGAGCAGGCTGGGCTGCCCCTTGCGCCCCGAGAGCACCACCACCCCAACACCGGCTTCGCCCAGTTTGCCGAGCAGGCTGGCCGTGAGCTTTACCTCACCTCGCAGGAACACCCGGGACAGGGGGTGCATGGGCACTGTGCCCACCCGTTCACCGTTTTCCGAAAACACCAGCGCGGCGCCATCGGCCTTGAGTTCGATGCCACGCCGGTCTACGTACAAGCTGCTCATTCTGCCTCCTCAGACAATCATGAAAACCTTGGGGCGTGCCTGGGTGGCCTGCCCCATGCCTATCACCTGCTGGCGTGGGTCCAATTGAAAAATGTGGGCCCGGTCTTCGGCAGGTTCCAGCAGGCGGGCCAGCTCGGCCCGTAAATGCCGCAGTTCGGCTGGGGTCAGCCAGCACTCGAAAAAGGATTTTTGCCCACCCACCCGGTAGCCCAGCAACAGGCGATAAACCTGTCGCCAGCGGCGCGGGTCGGCCACGTCATAACACACCAGATAAAGGCAGCGTTTGGGGTCGTTCATGGCCTTGCATCCTAGCGCCTGGGTGAGGCCTTGGCATATTTCCCAAGCTTGGGAAATTATCTGGGCATTGCACCCAGGTGCAAAAAAAGCCCCCACCGCATGCGAGGTGGGGGCTGGGATGTCCCTTTGGATTCAGGGCTGATGGTGAAATAAGTAGAAACAGGCGGCTTGCTTCAATCCCTTTGAATTCAGGGCTGTGTTCCTACTCCGGAAAAATTCAATACAAAAACCGCGCCCTAGGTCTCAATCCCTTTGAATTCAGGGCTGTGTTCCTACAAGCTGCAGGCCTACAACATTTACGGCGGGGCGTTGTCTCAATCCCTTTGAATTCAGGGCTGTGTTCCTACAGTTGTGCCCGGGCGGCATTTCACAGTCTGCTGAGTCTCAATCCCTTTGAATTCAGGGCTGTGTTCCTACGTTTCGATCCGCGAAGCCTTTCTGGCCAAGCTC
>JAJTBM010000310.1 GCA_021286885.1 Rhodocyclales bacterium | reverse complement strand
GTCGGGGCCGGCCAGGGCGATGATCGCCCGGGTGGCCTTGCGCGGATCAAAATCCCGCAGGCTCCACAATTTCCGGGCGTGATCCAGGTGCACGGTGCCGGTCGGAATGAAGCCATCCTTCGGGTAAAAACGCGCCGCGCACAGGGTGTAGCCCTCTGGCAAATGCTCAAAACTGCCTTCCAGCACGAATTCGTTGTCCCGTAGCCCACGCTGGGTGACGTGAATCCCGCAGTGCGCGGGTTGGGGCAGCGGCGCGGGCCAATAGTGGGGGCGCAGGCCGGCGAAGGCATCGTCCCCCTGCCAGTTGGAGCTTTTCCAGCATCTGGGCGAGGCGCTTGATGTAGGTTTGCTCGGTGTAGGCGGTGATGCTGAGGTCGTACTCCAGCACCCGGAAATCCTTGATGTCGAAGGGCAGGGGCTGCTTCTTCTCGATCAGCATGATGACGGGTCGGCACGCGGCCTGGGCCACCGCCAGCTCGTAATACACGTTCGGGTTGGCGTAGGTCAGCACCACGATGCACAGGTCGCTGCCAAAAATGGCCTCGAACATCTGCTCCGAGATCTTGCCCGGGTTGAGCATGTGATCCGAGCGCACGCCCCGGATGCCGAATTGTTCCAAGGCCGGGGTGATGATGTGGCGGAACACCTCGTCGGCGTGCTCCCGGTAGCCGGAGCCTTCGGCCCCGATGGGGCTGATCACAAAGCAGCTTCTGGCCGGGGCGGGCGGGGTTTCAGTCATGATCGGGGCTCATTCCTGTTCGAAGTGTTCCAGCATCAGCTGAACGCTGGCCACGCCCCGGAACTCATTGACCGCCAGCCGGAAGGCCGCGTGGATGTGTTCGGCGGCGGGGCCAGCGTTGTTGAACTGGATCGCCTCCAGCCGGGTGTTGCCCTTGCGCAGCTGGAGCTTGAGGTGCTTTTCTTTCAGGATGCGCTGGTTTTCCACCTGGAAGTGGTCGGCAAACAGCGGGGGCGCAAAGCCCTGACCCCAGATTTCCCGCTCCAGCAGCTGGGCTGTTTCGAGGGTGAACAGGCTGCCCTCCAGCTCGCCGTCGGTTTCCAGGCTGCGGGTCAGGTCGGCGGGGTTCATCAGGGATTTGACCACGGCTTCAAACGTCTCGCGGAATTCCTCCAGCCGGTCTTCGTGGATGGTGAGGCCCGCCGCCATGGCGTGACCGCCAAACTTGATGACCAGATCCGGCGCCTGCTTGGTCACCAGATCCAGCGCATCGCGCAGGTGCAGGCCCGGAATGGAGCGGCCCGAGCCTTTCAGTTCGCCTGGGTTGCCCTGGGCAAAGGCGATGGTGGGGCGGTGGAATTTCTCCTTGATGCGCCCGGCCAGGATGCCGATCACGCCCTGGTGCCATTCGGGCTCGAACAGGGTCAGGGATGTGCGGCTGCCCGGGTCGATGCCGTCCAGCCCGAGCATGGCTTCTTCCTGCATTTCGGCTTCGATGGCGCGCCGCTCCCGGTTGAGCTTGTCCAGCTCCTGGGCGATTTCCAGGGCGCGGCCCGGATCGTCGGTAATCAGGCATTCGATCCCGAGGGACATGTCGGCCAGTCGCCCGGCGGCGTTGAGGCGCGGCCCCAGGGCAAAGCCCAGGTCGAAGGTGGTGCATCGGGCAGGCTCCCGGGCGGCCACCGTGAACAGGGCGCGCAGGCCCGGCTGCATGCGGTCGGCGCGCATCCGTTGCAGGCCCTGGGAGACGAGGATGCGGTTGTTGTGGTCCAGCTTCACCACGTCGGCCACGGTGCCCAGGGCTACCAGATCCAGCAGTTCGGCCAGATTGGGCTCGGTGCGTCCGGCAAAGGCGCCCCGGCTGCGCAGCTCGGCACGCAGGGCGAGCATGGTATAGAACATCACGCCCACCCCGGCCAGGGCCTTGCTGGGAAAGTCGCAGCCGGGCTGGTTGGGATTCACGATCACATCCGCCTCGGGCAGGGTGTCGCCCGGCAAGTGGTGGTCGGTGATTACGGTGGCGAGGCCCAGATCCCGGGCGGCGGCCACCCCTTCAACGCTGGCGATGCCGTTGTCCACGGTGATCAGCAGCTCAGGTTCTAGGCCGGTGGCCAGCTCCACGATGGCCGGGGTGAGGCCGTAGCCGTACTCGAAGCGGTTGGGCACGATGTAATGCACATCCGCCCCGAACATGCGCAGGGCGCGCATCCCCACCGCACAGGCAGTGGCGCCGTCGCAGTCGTAGTCGGCAATGATGACCATCCGGGCGCCGGCCTCGATGGCATCGGCCAGGATCTGGGCGGCGTCGTCCACGCCCTTGAGCCGGCCCGGCGGGATCAGGGCCTTGAGGCTGTAATCCAGCTCCGCCGGGTCGGAAACTCCCCGGGCGGCGTAGATGCGGGCGAGGAGCGGGTGCAGCCCGCTCTGGGCGAGGCGGCTGACGGTGTCGGCGGAGGCGGTGCGGGTCAGGATGCGGGTCATGGCTGATGGACGTGGGGTTGCGGGGCCTGGCTCAGCAGGGTGTCGAGGCTGACCGGCTTGCGCCAGAACTTCCAGCGGCTGCCGGGCTGGATGTCCAAGTGCAGGAAGTGTTTTTCGCCGGGGGCGCGGATCTGCAGCCGGGTGATGCGGCGGGCCTGAAGATCGGCCAGGAGCGGCGCAAACCAGCGCTCTTCCAGATCCTTGAGGCTGCGCTGCCAGGCATCCAGATCCAGTTGGAAGGCGGCCTGCTGGAGATCATTCACCAGCACCAGACTGTTGCTGCCCACACCTGCCCAGCGGGCGAGGGGGGCGACCGGAGTATTGCTCAGGCGGGCCAGCCCGGTGAGGGTCGGGTCATCGCCCCAGAGTTGGCCGGCGGGGGCCTGAAGGGCGCCCGGGCGGGGGCCGGCGCCCCACAGCCAGACGCTGTTGATGCTGCGCAGGCCGGCATCTTCGCGGGCGGCATTTACCGGGTGGTTGTAGAGCCACACCTGGATTTCATTCATCAGCCGTGCCCAGGGGGCGGTGTTGTCCCCTTCGGGCAGGAAAAGCTGCATGGGGCGCCCGTTGACGTCCCACAAAGGGTGAAAGTAAGGCGCGGCCTCAGCGTTCAGGCGCAGATACCAGCGGGTGGGGCCGGCGGCTTCAAACTGGCCGATGTCGGCAAAGGTTTCGTTCAGCCCGGCCAGCAGGGTGGCGCTTTCGGCGGGGGTGATGGCGAGCCCGCTGGCGTCCGACACCAGCAGCGCATCGCTGGCAAAGTGCAGATACACCGGATCACAGCACAGCCAGTGGGCTTCGGCCTCGGGGGCCGGGCCGGCTTCGCCGTGGCGGCGCAGGGCCGCGTAGGGCAGGCGCGGGCCCTCCAGCCCAAAACGTTGGGCGAGCAGGGTTTCGGGGCGACAGGGCGCATCCCACTGAATTTGGGCCAGGCTGATGAGTTCGGCCAGGGCGGGCAGCGCCAGATCGCGGGCGGCGCGGATCTGGGGCGCGGTGGGCCAGGGCAGGCCCGGGAGCAGGAGTTCGACGTGCATCCGGGAATTGTGCCGGATCGGGGGCCGCCGGGCGAGTGCCCCACCGCTTTTGGGGCGCTGCCCGGGCGCAGTCGCTTACTTTTTCTTCTTGCCGGAGCCGTTGGTGCTGGCCGGGGTGCTGCCGCCTTGTACGCCCAACTGGCCGCCGGTGCCCAGGCCGCCCTTCACTTCCTGGGCCTTGTAGTTTTTGACGGCCTTGACCACGTTGTTGAAGGCATCGCTGAACGCGGCCACGATCACCTTGCCTTCGGCGGTGTTGGTGTAGCCCCCCAGTTGCCCGCCCACGGAGCTGCCGAACAGGCCACCCATGCCGCCAAAGTCCATGTTGCGGGCGCTGCCTTCGGCGGCCGCCAGCTGCACGCTGGAGCGGTTATCGATCAGGGTCAGCATGGTGCTGGCTTCCTTGAAGTTGATGCTGCTGGCCACCATGCCCAGAATGCCACCGCCCCGGGCGGCCAAGTTTCCGCCCACGCCACCCGCGTTGTTGTTGCTGAAGGTGATGGAGGGGCTCAGGGAGTAGTCGGCAGACGCCATCTGGCCCTTGCCAAAGTTGGAGTTGTTGCGCAGCGCCCCGCTTTGTTGGAGGGCCCGCTCCTGCATCATGTTGTTCATGG
>JAJTBM010000309.1 GCA_021286885.1 Rhodocyclales bacterium | reverse complement strand
CACATAGCGTTCGATGATGCCCTTGAACTCGCTGGCGATGTTGTCGCCGCGCAGGGTCAGGGTCTTGACCCCATCTTCGAACACCGGCGCCGCCGGGCTTTCGCCCGTGCCAGGCAGGGAGATCCCGATGTTGGCATGCTTGCTCTCGCCGGGGCCATTCACCACGCAGCCCATCACCGCCAGGGTCATGTTCTCGACCCCGTCGTAAATGTCGCGCCAGATCGGCATCTGGGTGCGTACGAAGGTCTGCACCTCGGAGGCCAGCTCTTGGAACAGGGTGCTGGTCGTCCGCCCACAGCCCGGGCAAGCCGTCACCATGGGGGTAAAGGCACGCAAGCCCATGGTTTGCAGGATTTCCTGGGCGACGATGACTTCCTGGGCCCGATTGCCGTTGGGCTCGGGGGTCAGGGAAACGCGGATGGTGTCGCCGATGCCTTCCTGGAGCAGCACCGAGAGGGCCGCCGTGGACGCCACGATGCCCTTGGAACCCATGCCCGCCTCGGTGAGGCCCAGGTGCAACGGGTAATGACAGCGGCGGGCCAGATCCCGATACACGGCGATCAGATCCTGCACGCTGCTCACCTTGGCCGACAGGATGATCTTGTCGCCGGCCAGACCGTACTCTTCGGCCTTCTGGGCAGATTCGAGGGCGGAGACCACCAGGGCTTCCCGCATCACCGCGCCCGCATCCCGGGGGATTGCGCGGCCTGCGTTCTCGTCCATGATGCGGGCGAGCACCGACTGATCCAGGCTGCCCCAGTTCACGCCGATGCGCACCGGCTTGTCGTACTTGCAGGCCAGTTCGATGATGGACGCAAACTGGGTGTCGCGCTTGGCGCCCTGCCCCACATTGCCCGGGTTGATGCGCAGCTTGTCCAGGGCCTCGGCACAGGCCGGGTGATCCTGGAGCAGCTTGTGGCCGTTGTAATGGAAATCGCCCACCAGGGGCACATCCAGATTCATCCGGAGCAGCTGCTCCTTGATGAGGGGCACGGCGCGGGCGGCTTCATCGTTGTTGACGGTGATGCGCACCAGCTCGGAACCCGCCCGGGCCAGTTCGGCCACCTGCATGGCCGTGGCAAAGTCATCGGCGGTGTCGGTATTGGTCATGGACTGGACGACCACGGGGGCGTCCGAACCTATCAACACCCGCCCCACCCGCACTTGGCGGGTCGGACGACGCATACCGGGGCGACCGGAAATCAGAAGATCCATGCTTCGTTCCATCATTCAAGCGTCAGACGGGCCACGCTGGATTTGGCGGCCACTTGGAGATCGACGGGTTTGCCGTTGCGCGTGAGCTTCACGGACTGGGCGTTGCCCACCACCAAGGTCAGAGGGGCCTGCCCCTCCACCTCTTTGGAAGACCCTGCCGGAACCAGCTGGGAAAGGAGGATCTTGCCCTGGGCGTCCTTCACTTCAACCCAGGATTCCTGTTCAAAATGGAAACCGAGCTTGTCCACACCCCCCGCCGGGCGGGGTGCATCGGCCCCAGCCGGGGCCGGCGCCTTGGGCGCATCGATGGGCTTGGCCTCAGCGGCGGGCGCTTCAGCAGGACGGGGCTCAGGCTTGGTTTCGGAGGTGGGCACAGGGGCTGCAGATTGCACATCAGCCCCCGGCGGCGTCACCGGCACAGCCTCGCTGACCGGGGCCGGCGCCGACTCGGATTTGGCCGGCAAGCTGGCCAGCAAGGCATCGACCGGGCGCACCCGCTGGCTGTCGTAATACCAACCGGCCAGCACCACCGCAAATAGCAGGGAGGCTGCAGCCACGCCGGGGAGTAGCGAGCGGCGCACCCGCCCCTTGCCGCGCCGGGGCATATCGCCGCTGGCATTGGAGGGCGGAGCGAGGCGCACCGCACTTTCATCCACCGCCACTTCCAGGGTTGCGAGCAGGGGCGCCGGATCAAGCTTGAGGTAACGGGCGTAATTGCGCAGGAAGCCGCGCACGAAGGCCATGCCCGGCAGGGCATCGAACTGACCGGCTTCCAGGGCCTGAATCTGACGAGGGTTCAGCTTGAGGGAAGCCGCCACCTCAAACACGCTGACGCCCTGGCGCTCCCGGGCTTCCCGCAGGGCAGTGCCCACTTCCAGGGGGGCAGACTCCATCGGCGCCGGGGCCGATGCTTCGTTCACATCGCTCAGGTCGCTCATGTCGCTCACTGAAATTGCCCCTGCAGCAAGGCTTGGTACTCGGGAGAAGTGGGAAAACGGCGCTTGAGCTGCTGGGCGAAGCTGGCTTCGGCGGTGCGATTGGCCAGACGCCGTTCAACGCGCAGGGCCAGCCACAGACTCTCGGCTGTAGACTCGCGCCCATCGTGCATCATCGCCAGATAGCGTCGGGCAACTTCATAGGTGCCGCGCTTGTAAGACAGCAGCGCCAAGTGGAACATCACGGGCGCGTTATTACCGTCTGCATCCAGGGCGCGGCGGAAATACTGTTCGGCCTGGGAATCATTCTGCAGGCGCAAAGAACACAGCCCCGCATTGGCCAGGGCTCGGGTGGGCGTGGCGTAATAGGGGTTGCGGGCGGCGGCGTTGAGCATCTCCAGCCCTTCCCGCTCCCGCCCGGAAGCGCACATGAACCAGCCGTAGCTGTTGAGGATGACCGGATCACCGGGCGCCAGGTTGAGGGCCCGCTGGAAGTTGCTGGCCGCGAGGCTGTTTTCTTCCAGATACATGTGCACGATGCCCATCAGCTCATAGGCCGGCGCGTAGCTGGAGTCGTAACTCGCCGCCTCCCGGGCCTCGTCGAGGGCAACCCCGTAGCGCCCGATCTGGGCATAAGCCGTTCCCAGCTCCACATGGGCCTTGGCCTTGCGCTGACCTTCGGAGGAAACGGGCTTTTCGGCACTGGGGCGCTCAAGGGCAGCACCCTCATGGGGGACATAGCCACCGGCACAGGCCGCCAGCCACAGGGGTAAGACCAGACCAGACACAAGGGGGCGCAGCTTCACTCACTCCTCCACGATGGGGACCACACGCCGGGTTCGACGGGTTTTGTCCAGCACCTGACCGGCCAGCTGACCGCAGGCGGCATCCACATCATCACCCCGGGTCTTGCGGGTGGTGGTGACGATGCCTGCATCGATCAGAATTTCGGCAAACCGGCGGATACGCGGTGCGGGGGAACGACCAAAACCCGCTTCCGGGAAGGGATTGAACGGAATCAGATTAAACTTGCACGGCACGTCCCGCGTGAGGGCGATGAGTTCCCGGGCATGGGCATCACTGTCGTTGATGCCATCCAGCATCACGTATTCGAAGGTGATGAAATCCCGGGGCGCCTTTTCCAGGTAACGCTGGCAGGCGGCCATCAGCTCACGCAAGGGGTATTTCTGGTTGATCGGCACCAGGCGATCGCGCAGCGCATCGTTGGAGGCATGCAGGGACACAGCCAGAGCCGTCGGGCAGGCATCCCGCAGGCGATCCATCGCCGGCACGATGCCGGAGGTGGACACCGTCACACGACGGCGGGAGAGGCCATAGGCATTGTCGTCCAGCATCAGCTTGAGGGCCGAGACGACATTGTCGAAATTTGCAAGGGGCTCGCCCATGCCCATCATCACCACATTGCTGATCACCCGCTCGCCATCGGCGGTGGCGCCCAGCATGCGATTGGCCAGCCACAGCTGACCGATGATCTCGGCAGCCGTCAGGTTTCGGTTGAAACCCTGCTTGCCGGTGGAGCAGAAGGCGCAGTCGAGCGCACAACCGGCCTGGGACGAAATGCACAACGTCCCACGACTGGTTTCGGGAATGTAAACCGTTTCCACCGCATTGCCATTGCCCACATCGAGCAACCACTTGCGGGTGCCGTCGGTCGATACGCTGTCGCGCACCGGAACCGGGGGCTGCACGCAAGCCGTCGCTGCGAGCTTGGCCCGCAGCGACTTGGCAACGTCGGTCATTTGGTCGAAGTCGGTTGCGCCGAAGCGATGCACCCAGCGGAGCACCTGGCGCGCACGAAACGGCTTCTCACCTTGCTGGGCGAACCAGTCGGTGAGGGCTTCAGCATCGAAATCGAGAAGATTGACCACGTCAATGTCCATCCATACCAGCGGGCCGGAACCCCTTCCAGCACCCGCTGGA
>JAJTBM010000308.1 GCA_021286885.1 Rhodocyclales bacterium | reverse complement strand
GGTTCCGGCACCCAGCTGCGCCCCTTCCCCAACGAGATCATGGCCGCCGCCTACAAGGCCGCCACCGAGCTCTACGACGAAACCGCCGAGAAAAACCCCAAGTTCAAGAAGATCTACGAGCCCTGGAAGAAATTCCGCGACGAGCAACTCCAGTGGTTCGCCGTGGCCGAAAACCGCTTCGACAACTTCATGCAGGCCGCCCGTAGCGCCGCCGCCAAAAACAAGAAGTAAGCCCGACGGGGCCACCCCGGCCCCTGCCCGCTGCCCCCAGGCCGCCCGCTCACCCGGGCGGCCTTTTTTCATCCGGGGCCGGGCGCAGTACAATTCCCAGCCCCCGCGTCTTGTACCCTGTACTGCACCCACCATGGCCATCCAGCTCCTGCCCGACCACCTGATCAACCAGATTGCCGCCGGCGAAGTGGTCGAACGCCCCGCCTCCGTTCTCAAGGAGGTACTGGAAAACGCCATGGATGCGGGCTCCACCGTGGTCGAAGTCCAGCTCGAACAAGGCGGCGTGCGCCGCATCCGGGTGGCCGATGACGGCTGCGGGATTCCCAAGGAAGAACTCCCCCTCGCCCTCGAACGCCACGCGACCAGCAAGATCGCCAGCCTGGACGACCTGGAGCACGTGGGTACCATGGGCTTTCGGGGCGAGGCCCTGGCCGCCATTGCCGCCGTCTCGCGCATGAGCATCACCAGCCGCGCCGAGGGCGAGAACCACGCCTGGCGAATCGACGCCGACCCCCGCGAACTTTCCCCCGCCGCCCTCAACCACGGGACCGTGATCGACGTGGCCGATCTGTATTTCAACACCCCGGCCCGGCGCAAGTTTCTCAAGAGCGAAAGCACCGAGTTCGCCCACTGCGACGACGTGTTCCGCCGCATCGCCCTCGCCCGCCCGGATGTGGCCCTCCAATTAAGCCATAACGGGCGAGTCAGCCAGCGCCTGCCCTCGGGGCGACGCGAAGCCCGGGTGCGGGCCCTGCTGGGCGATGACTTCATCCAGGCTGCCCGCCTGGTGGAGGCCGAATCCGGCAGCCTGCGGGTCAGCGGCTACGCCTCATTGCCCGCCTACTCCCGCAGCAACCGGGACGCCCAGTTCTTCTACGTGAACGGTCGCTTCGTGCGCGACAAGCTGCTCACCCACGCCATCCGGGAAGCCTACGCCGACATCCTGCACAACAGCCGCCACCCGGCCTATGTGCTGTTTCTGGAGCTGGACCCGTTCGGGGTGGATGTGAACGTGCATCCGGCCAAGATCGAAGTGCGTTTTCGGGACTCCCGCGCCATTCACCAGTTTGTGTACCACGCCCTCAAGCGCGCCCTGGGCGAATCCGGCGCCAGCCTGCTGGGCCAGACGCCCGCCAGCACCCAAAACACTGCCCCGGCGCCGAGCCTCACCTCAACTCTCCCAGCCACCCCAACCACCTCCGGCAACAACACGCGCACCCCCACCCCCGCACCCGCCAGCGCAGCCCCCAGCCCCGCACCCAGCCCCCACAACCCGGCTTCCAGCGCGCCCCGCAGCGGTGGGAGCAGCGGCAACAGCTTCCAACGCCCAGCCGCCGCGCCCTTCCGCCCCCCCGTCCAGGGCCGGCTCGCCATGGAACCCGCCACCCGGGCCTACTACGACTTCGCCGCCTCCGCCCGCCCGGACGCTGCCCAAGCAGCGAACCCGGCCCCGCCCGCTGCCCGGGCTGATGCCACGCCGCCCGTCGCCACCCAAGCATTCACGCCTCCCACGCCTGCGCCCCAGGCCACCCACCCCAGGACGCCCGCCCCGGCCCTCCCGGCCAGCGATCTGGCGCCGCCCCTGGGCTATGCCATCGCCCAGCTGCATGGGGTGTACATCCTGGCCCAGAACGAAACCGGGCTGATCCTGGTGGACATGCACGCCGCCCACGAGCGCATCCTCTACGAACGCCTCAAGACCCTGTTCGACGGCACCCCCGGCATCCAGCGCCTGCTGATCCCCGCCGTGTTCGGGGTCGGCACCAAGGACATGGCCACCGCCGAGGAGCACCAGGAACTCCTCACCCGCATGGGCTTCGAGATCAGCCCCGCCGGCCCCCACGAACTGGCGGTACGCAGCGTCCCCGCCCTGCTTTCCAGCGCCCCGGTGAGCGAACTGATCCGCGCCCTGCTCGAAGAACTGCGCGACTACCCCAGCACCGAGGTCATCACCGCCCGGCGCAACGAACTCCTCGCCACCATGGCCTGCCACGGCGCCGTGCGCGCCAACCGCAGCCTCACCCTGCCCGAAATGAACGCCCTGCTGCGCGACATGGAAGCCACCGAACGCGCCGACCAATGCAACCACGGCCGCCCCACCTGGACGGCACTCAGCATGGCGGATCTGGACAAGCTGTTCATGCGGGGGCAGTGAGGGGGCACCAAGCTAGCGTTCATCGCTCACTCTTTTCAGCAGTCATCACTTCTCTTGCGCACTGCGACGGCACATCACCATGAAACTGGATCGTCTGTATCTCAAAAATTTCCGGTGCTTCGAAACCCTTGAACTGGATTTCGATGAGCGGCTGACCGTGATCATTGCCGACAATGGGGCCGGCAAGACCGCCTTGCTGGATGCCATCGCCCTCGGTTTCGGACGCTTCCTGACCAAGCTCCCCGGGATCAAAGGGATTGCCCCCAAGGCAACAGACATCCGGATTGCCGCAGGCGAACGCGCTGAGGCCATGATGTTGCTGGGCTGGGTTGCGCAGACCGCCAACGGAAGCTCACTGACCTGGACGGCCAACCGCCGCAGAGACGGCTCCACTGCCCTGCACAAGCAGTTTTCAATCAATGAATTGGCCTTGAGTCTCTATTCCAGCAGCAGCAATCAGTCCATCGACCGCTTTGCCGCACAGTTGGTCGAGGCCGAGTCACAGCAGCAACCCTACGTCCTTCCGGTCGTGGCCTACTACGGTACCCATCGGGCCATACGCGAAGAAGTTCAACGCCGCCGGGGCCTCAAGCAAAAGCCCTCCCGGTTTGAAGCATTGGCTGGTGCCCTGGAGCCCGACTCCCGCTTCCGGGCTGCGTTTGAATGGTTCACCGCCATGGAAGACGCAGAGCGTCGGGAACAACAGGCACGCCGTGACTTTGACTATCACCATCCGGTGCTCAACCTCGTCCGGCAAGCCATTGAACGCATGCTGCCCGGCTATACCAAGCCACGCACCGAAATCCGCCCCCTGCGCTTTGTCCTCGATCAGCACCAGCCAGACGGTAGCGAACGTACCCTGCGCGTCAGCCAACTGAGCGATGGCTATAAGGTGGTGCTGGGGCTGGTGATGGATCTGGCACGCCGCATGGCCCAGGCCAACGGGCAGCACGTGCCCGAGGAACTGCAAGGCACAAGCCCGCTGGATTTGCCTGCCATTGTGCTGATAGACGAAGTGGATCTGCATCTGCACCCCAGCTGGCAACAGCACATCCTGCCCCAGTTGCTGGCCACGTTCTCCAGGGCCCAGTTCATCGTCACCACCCACAGCCCGCAAGTCCTCAGTACCGTCAAACGCGAGCAAATCCGGGTTATCGGGCAGGACAGCTCAGGCCAGACAAGGGCAGAAACCCCGCTCGCCATGACTTACGGAGAGCCCAGCGGCGACGTGATGCACAGCGTCATGGCAGTGGACCCGCAGCCTCCAGTGCCCGAAAAAGCCGACCTGGAACAACTCACCAACTGGGTGGATCAAGGACACTACCAAACGCCGCAAGTCACCCAGCTCATGCAATCGCTGGAGACCCGTTTAGGCACTCAACACCCGCAACTCCAGCGCATCCGGCGCAGCATCCGGAGGCAGGAGCTTCTTGGGCGATGAGGACCATCCAAAAGCAAGGCCGTGGCGATTTCTCCCTGCAGCAAGCACACGCCCCCCCCCCCCACCCCCCGGAGCAGGCTCAAACCCGCTGGCGCAGTTTCAAAGACAAGCACGCCCTGCAAGACAGACTGCTGGCCGAACAGTACGCCCTGTGCTGCTATACCGAACTCCGGGCCGACCAGGAGCAGCTGGGTTACCACATTGAACACATAGAAAATAAGGCACAGAACCCTGGACGTACCTTTGATTACAGCAATCTGGCAGCCAGTGCCC
>JAJTBM010000307.1 GCA_021286885.1 Rhodocyclales bacterium | reverse complement strand
CTCTTCTCGGCTCTGACTGGTTTGTCCCGCCAGCAGCGTGGGCAGGCCGTGGAAAAGGGTTTTGGCAGCTTGCCGCCGGGTTGCCATATGCATTTGCAGCGTCAGGCTCGGGAGCAGGTTTTGAAAAGCCTACGTAAGTTGCTTCAGCATAACTGGCGGCGCTTGTGCACCGAGTTGCAGGCTTATGTGGCCTTACGTGGTCGGAGTGGTGTCCAGCTGGCCAGTTTTTTGCGGGATCAGGCCATTGAGTTAGAGGACCTGTATCGGGGCAGCGGCCGTTCGGGGTGGGCCAATCTCAAGCGTGATGCCGGGCTCCTGCAGACGTCGGCCGGGGAAAAGGATGATTACTGGGGGCGGCGCTTTGGCGACCTGCTGCATCTGGACGATCCTGCCCGGATCGATCTTTTGCTGTGCTTTGCCCAGCCCCTGGCAGCCTGGCCCGCCCTCACCGATACCCAGACCCGGGTACTCCAGATGTTGGCCTACCAGCTGAATGCCCAGCAAGGCCAGCTGGGCACGGGGGCCGACCTACTCGAAGAGTTGGCTCAAAGCCCCGAACATTGGGCTGAACTGGCCGAATTGGGCACTGTTTTGCAGGGGCGGGCGTCCCTGCGTCCGCAGCCGATTCCTGGTTTGGAAGATATTCCCCTGTGCCTCCATGGCGCCTATGGTGTTCGGGAGATTTTAACGGCCGTGGGCTGGCTCCATCCGGGGCGTCGGGCGCCTTTTCAGGCGGGGACGCTGACACTCCCGGAGCGTCAGGTGGAGCTGTTGTTTGTCACTCTGGATAAGCGGGAGGGCTACCACGAGCGGATTGCCTACCATGATTACGCAATCAGCCCGGAGCTGTTTCATTGGCAGTCTCAAAACTCGGCGGGCCCCACTACAAAAGGGGGCCTGCGTTATTTGGAAAGCGCCACCAATGGCTGGAGTTTCCAGCTCTTTGTACGTACCGCCAAGGGCCAGCCCTACCGTGCTTGCGGCCCCTTGCGTCTGGAGTCTGCCGAAGGCGAAAAACCCATGACCATACATTGGCGCTTTCAGGTGCCCCTGCCGAGTAGTTTATTTCGGGAGTTCTCGGTTTTGCGCGGTGCTTAGCCCGGTTTCCCGCCCAAACGTATCGCCAAGCCCCCCAGCGCGGCGAGCCCCGACATCAGCATCACGCCTACCCAGCCACCGGTGCTGAGCAGTACGGCGCCCAGGGATGAGCCCAGGGCCATGCCGATGAACATGCAGACCACCAAAATGGCGGTGATGCGGCTGCGGGCGGCGGGGTCGAGGCTGTAGACGATGGCTTGGTGGGCGACCAGGCTGGTTTGTACGCCCAGATCAAAACCGATGGCGCCCAGGGCGAGCAGGGCCAGTTGGGGGCCGGGGGGGAGCAGGGTGCCCAGGCCCATCAGCCCGAAGCATGCGGCGCTCAGGCCGGTGCCGAGGCGGGTGAGGCGTTCCGGGCCTTGCTGGTCGGCGTGGCGGCCGGCCCAGCTGGCGGCCAGGGCGCCGGCGGCGCCGGCGAGCCCAAACAGCCCGGCCACATCGCTGCCAAGCTTGAAGGGTGCGCCTTGCAGCATCAGGGCCAGGGTGGACCAGAAGGCGCTGAAGCCCACCGACTGGAGCCCCTGGGCCAGGGCCGCCCGGCGCAGGGCTGGGTGCTGGCGCCACAGGGCCCCCAGCGATGCCATCAGCGCCCGATAAGAGAGCTGGGTGGTGGGCGTGAAGCGCGGCAGGCGCCAGGCCAGGGCGAGGCCCAGCAGGGCGATGCTCAGGGCGGCCAGCAGGAACATGGCGCGCCAGCCCCAATGGGCGGCCACCAGCCCGCTCACGACGCGGGACAGCAGGATGCCCAGCAGCAGCCCGCTCATCACCAAGCCGATGACTTGGCCGCGTTTGTGTTCCGGGGCGAGGGTGGCGGCGGCCGGTACCAGATCCTGGGTGAGGGTGGCGCACAGCCCCATGCCCAGGCTTGCCAGCAGCAGCCAGGGCAGGGCGCCGGCCTGGCTGGCCACCACCAAAGCGGCGCTCAGTAGGGTGCATTTGAGCAGGATCAGGCGGCGCCGGTCGTAGCTGTCGCCCAGGGGGGCGAGCAGCAGGATGCCCAGGGCATAGCCGAGCTGGGTCAGGGTGGGCACCAGGCCGGTGCTGCGGGTGGAGGCGCCCAGGTCGGTGGCCACGATGCCCAGCATGGGCTGGCAGTAGTACAGGCAGGCGACGGCCAGCCCGGTGCCGCTGGCCAGCAGCCAGACCAGGCCGGGTGTGAGTTCGTCATGCGATGGATGAATGGAGGTCATGGGGCGTGGGCCGGCTGAAAAGGGCTCCATTGTCTTGTTCCCATTGGGAAGTGGGTAGTATCGTGGGCGGAAGATCGTTTATACGTCTGGTGTATGACTACATCCCCGGAAATGGAGAATATGAGCAGCACGGGCGACCGGCTCGCCCTGATGCAGACCTTTGTGCGCATTGTGGAGGCGGGCAGCCTGTCGGCGGCGGCCCAGCTGCTCGGCACTACCCAGCCCACCGTGAGTCGTCGGCTCCAGGCCCTGGAGCGCAGTCTGGGGGTGCCGCTGCTCCAGCGCAGTACCCACGGCATGCGTCTGACCCCCGATGGGGAGCGCTGCTTTGCCCAGGCCCGGGATCTGCTTGCCCGCTGGGCTGCGTTTGAGGCGGAGCTGCGCGGGGCCCGGGATGAGCCGGAAGGCTTGTTGCGGGTGGTGGTGCCCCATGCTTTTGGCCAAGCCCGGATGTTGCAGCCCCTGGCGGATTATTTGCAGCGTTATCCCCGGGTGCAGGTGGAGTGGCTGCTCCACGATGATCGGGCGATTGATGATTACGTGGCGGCGGGCATTGATTGCGCGATCCAGGTGGGCGAGGTGAATGATCCGAATCTGGTGGTGATCCGGCTCTCGGAGGTGAGGCGCATCGTGGTGGTGGCCCCCGCCGTGCTGGAGGGGCGCCCCGTGCCAGCTTTACCAGAAGCCCTGGCTGCCCTGCCGTGGATTGCGCTGCATACCTATTATCGAAACGAGGTGGTGCTGTACCGGGCCCAGGATGGGGCGGAGTGCCGCGTGCCCATCCAGCCCCGGATGAGCACCGATAGCCTGTATGCGCTGCGTAGCGCCGCATGTGCGGGCCTGGGCGTGTGCGTGGGCTCGGCCTGGGTCTTGGCGGAAGATCTGGCGGCCGGGCGCTTGGTGCAGTTGGTGCCCGAGTGGGCGGCGGCGCCCCTGCCGGTGAATCTGGTGTATCCCTGGGCGCGCCATTATCCGGCCCGCTTGCGCAGTTTTGTGGCCTTGATGAAGGAGGCGATGCCGGGGGTGGTGCAGGACGTTTCATGAAAAACGGCGCCCCTGGAGTGGGGCGCCGTTGGCGGGCACAGATCAAGGCTGATCGAACCCGATCAGCCTGATCAGGCGATCCGGGTTGCTCAGTAGGGCAGTTGGATGCCGGGCCAGACGCCTTCGATGGCCTTGCGGAAGTCGGCCTTGATGCGGGCGATGGCTTCTTCGCTGTCGGCCTCGAAGCGCAGCACCACCACGGGGGTGGTGTTGGAGGGGCGGGCCAGACCGAAGCCGTCGGCGTATTCGACACGTACGCCGTCGATGGTCAGGATGCTTTCGGCGCCGTCGAACTTGGCTTCGGCCTTGAGCTTGTCCACCAGGGTGAAGGGCTCGCCTTCGTTCATCTTGATGTTCAGCTCGGGGGTGCTCACGGCGTTGGGCAGGCCCTTCAGCACCGGGTTGGCGTCGGCGTGGCGGGAGACGATCTCCAGCAGGCGGACGCCGGTGTACAGGCCGTCATCGAAGCCGTACCAGCGTTCCTTGAAGAACACGTGGCCGCTCATTTCACCGGCCAGGGGGGCGCCGGTTTCCTTGAGCTTGGCCTTCACCAGGGCGTGGCCGGTGTTCCACATGGTGGGCTTGCCGCCCCGGTCCTTGATCCAGCCGGCCAGGTTGCGGGTGCACTTCACGTCATAGATGATTTCGCCGCCGGGCACGCGGCTCAGCACGTCTTCGGCGAACAGCATCAGCTGGCGGTCGGGGAAGATGATCTCGCCATCCTTGGTCACCACGCCCAGGCGGTCGCCGTCGCCGTCGAAGGCGAGGCCGAT
>JAJTBM010000306.1 GCA_021286885.1 Rhodocyclales bacterium | reverse complement strand
AGGTGCTCAAGGCCTTGGCGCATCAGTATGACTTGCTTGATCGGGTGGATTACCTGGAGTCGGGCAATCTGGAATACCTGCTCGATCACGCCCGGGGGCTGGTGACTGTCAATAGTACGGTGGGGGGCGTAGGCCTGGGCTTGGCTTGCCCGACCCTAGCCTTGTCCGACCCCATCTATAATCTGCCTGGCCTTACTTACCAGGGGGCGCTGGACGATTTCTGGACCCAGGCGGAGCCCCCTGAGCCTGCGTTGTTTGCCGCCTACCGGGACGTGGTGATGTACGCTACCCAGATCAACGGTGGGTTTTACTCGCCCCAGGGGATTGCCCTGGCGGTGCAGGGGGCTGCCCAGGTGCTGGGGGCTCAAACTTCTCCGCTCGAGTTTCTGATGGGCAGTGCCCGATCTCTATGACCCAACGTATCCTCATCACCGGCGCCACCGGCGCCATCGGCGGTGCCCTGGCCCAGGCCTATGCTGCCCCCGGGGTGGAACTCCATCTACAGGGCCGCAACGGGGCCCAGTTGGCCGCCCAGGCCGCCGCTTGCACCGCCCTGGGGGCTCGGGTGTTGACCCATCAGCAGGATGTGCGGGATTTTGCTGCGCTCCAGGCCTGGGCGGCCCGTCTGGGGGCTGATGCGCCCCTGGATCTGGTCATCCTGAATGCAGGCATGAATACCAACATCGGCCCCGATGGTGCCGGCGAGCCCTGGCACGAGGCCGAAGCCCTGATCGACACCAATCTCAAGGCCTGTATGGCCCTGGTGCATGGCGTGCTGCCGGCCATGCGCAGGGCAGGGCGCGGGCAGATTGCACTGGTGAGCTCCCTGGCCGGCTATTTTGGTTTGCCGGTGACGCCCGCTTACTGTGCCAGCAAGGCCGGGCTCAAGGCCTATGGGGAGGCCTTGCGGGGCTGGCTTGCGCCGGAGGGCGTCCGGGTGAATGTGATCATGCCCGGCTATGTGCACTCGCCCATGTGTGCGGCCATGCCAGGCCCCAAGCCCTTTGTGTGGACGCCGGAGCGGGCCGCACGCAGCATCCGGCGCGGGCTGGCCCGGGACAAGGCGCGCATCAGCTTTCCGTTTCCCCTCAATTGGGGCAGCTGGTGGCTGGCGGTGCTGCCGGCGGCCCTGTCGCTGCGCATCTTGGGCTGGTTGGGCTACCGGGGGCATCAATGAGGCTGCTGCTTGCGCTCTTGGCCGGGCAGGTGTTGTCGATGGCGTCCTTGGGCGCCCTGCACCCGGTGGGGGTGGCCCCCTGGCGCTGGCAGGCACGGGGTTGGGCTCTGCACGGGGGGCTGTTCCTGGCCCTCCAGGCTCTGTTGACCCTGGTGTTGGGTCGCCCGTGGTTTGCGCTGGCCCTGGCCCTCGCGCTGCTCATGCTGGTGATCCAGGTCAGCAACGCCAAATACCAGGCCCTGCGCGAGATTTTTGTGTTCCAGGATTTCGAATACTTTACCGACGCCATCCGCCACCCCCGGCTCTACATCCCGTTTCTGGGCTGGTGGAAGTTTGCGCTGATCGCCTGTTGCGTGTTGGCTGCGCTGGCGGTGGGGCTCTGGTTGGAGCCCGCCGCCCGGGGAGGCGTTTCCGGGCCTGCGCTGGGGGCGCTTGTGGGTGCAGGGCTGTTGATTTATACAGCTACCGGTAAAAAAGCCACCCAGCCGCCTCCCAGCTGGCAGCCAGAGGTGGATTTAGCCCGGGTTGGCTTGCTGGCCAGCCTGTGGGATTACGCCTGGGCTGAGCGCCAGCCCCTGGCTTCTGCGCCGCACTGGTGCACGGCCCAGCCTTTTGCCGGGCAGCCCGATCCGCCTGATTTGGTGGTGATCCAGAGCGAATCCTTCTTCGATCCCCGGACGCTTTACCCCGGCATCCGCCCCGAAGTGCTCGCCGGTTTTGATGCCTGCTGCGCCCAGGCGCGCCAGAGCGGGCGGCTGGCGGTGCCCGCCTGGGGGGCCAACACGGTGCGTAGCGAGTTTGCCTTCCTGAGCGGCCTGCCTGAAGCGGCGCTGGGCGTCCATCGCTTCAACCCCTATCGCTGGCTGGCCCGCCAGGCCGGGAAGGCGGAGGGGCAAAGCCACTTTCCGAATCTGGTGTCGGCCCTCAAGGCGGCAGGCTACCGGACGATCTGCATCCACCCTTATCCAGCCAGTTTTTACCAGCGCGACCGGGTGTTCCCGCTGCTCGGCTTTGATCGCTTTATCGATCTTGCTGAGCTGGGCGAAGCACCCCGCAGCGGCCCTTACGTGGGGGACCTGGCCCTGCTGCCGGTGATCCGCCAAGTGCTGGCCGAAAGCCCCCAACCGGCCCTGATTTTTGTGATCACCATGGAAAACCATGGGCCGCTGCACCTGGAGCAGGTGGCCCCGGGGGATGAGGACGCCCTCTATCAAACCCCACCGGCCCTGGGGTGTGCAGATCTCACCATCTATCTGCGCCACCTGCGTAACGCCAGCCAGTTTGCCGGCGACCTCACCGCCGCCCTCGCCACCCATCCCCGCCCGGCCCGCCTGGCCTGGTACGGCGACCATGTGCCCATCATGCCCCAGGTGTATCAAACCTACGGCCTCCCGCCGGCCCGGACGGATTATTTTGTTTGGGATAATCCCTTGGTTCAGAAGGCGTGGGGCGGGAAAACTGAGGGGCGGGTGGATTTGGCGGTGGAGCAGTTGGGCAAAGCTTTGTGGGCTTTGGGAGGTGAGTGACGATCATGAAGAAGATCAGAAAGCCGGGTACCCATCGTTCTACAGAAGAGAAATACCGAAAGATCAGAGAGTTTGCGAGAAGCATACTCTTGCCCAGTCTGCAGGGTATCTTTGGTTCGTCGTTGAGCTTGGACGAGATTACGCCTTCTGCCTTGGCGCAGGCGGAAACATGGCCTTCCATGTATGCTCGGCTGAGGGCTGGCGTCTCACAACCCGGATGGGTGTGGCGTAAGGAGTTGGCAAGGTTTCGCAAGCGCCCGCGCCGAATTGAGCTCTCTATTTGGTTTGAGGGCAACCTATGTGGGCTGGCGCTTGGCCGCATCAGTGATGCATGCGTGGTCGCAAGTATTCATTATCTGGAGGGAAGGCCACAGAACCATCCGCTTTCGGGTCAAATCGCCTTGCTTGCAACGCGTTACCTGGAGGTGGTGGCAGTTGCCATAATTGCAACGCGTTACCTGGAGGTGGTGGCAGTTGCCATAAGGGCTCGGCATGTTTCCTTGGAGTCTCCCGTCCCTGGATTGATCGCTCACTACAAAGAGCTAGGATTTGTCCATGAAGTTCATAAAAAAGGACACATTGCGCGTCTCATCAAACGGGTCGAAGCTGTTTGATGCGGCTCTTTTTGGCAATTGACGATCTGGTGTGTGCTATCTTCGTATCGTAGACGAAGGAAAACCCATGAAAACAAGCAAAACAAGCTTACGACAACCCTCCTCTCAGGTGAGGAGCGCAGCCGATACCGATTTCGCTGCCCAGTTGGCCCGTATGGAGCGCTTCGTTCGTCAGACGAATGCTTCGTTTGCCGCTAAGGTGGCGTCTTCCAGACAAGGCGTTGTGGTTCTGGGGGGGGCGATGGCGGGCGCGACCAAGCGGGTAGGGAGGTAGGCTGGCCTGATGGATGTTGTGCTGCCAAGTTTTGTCTGTTTTTGCCTGTAGGCCCGCGATTTTGCGGGCCTTTGCGTTGATGCAGCCCAAGGTTCAGGCCATAAAAAAAGCAGGGCCAGAAAATCCGGCCCTGCTTTTTTTGATCGGCACTGAACGTTGCCTTTGCCCCGCTGCGGCTAACGCCAGTGGGGCAAAGGAGAGGTTCTGATGCGTGATTACTTCTCCACAAACGCCCGTTCGATCACGTAGTCGCCGGGGGCGCCGATGTGGGGAGAAACCTTGAAGCCGTAGGCGTCGAGCATCTTGCTGCAGTCTTCAAGCATGGCGGGGCTGCCGCAGATCATGGCGCGGTCGACGGCCGGGTCAAGGGGGGGCAGGCCGATGTCTTCGAACAGCTTGCCGCTGGTCACGATGTCGGTCACGCGGCCCTGGTTGCGGAAGGGTTCGCGGGTGACGGTGGGGTAGTAGATCAGCTTGCTGCGGACTTCTTCGCCGAAGAATTCGTTGTCCGGCAGA
>JAJTBM010000305.1 GCA_021286885.1 Rhodocyclales bacterium | reverse complement strand
CTGTCTTACCTGGTGGTGCCCGAAGATCTGGTGGATGCGTTCACCATAGGCAATGCGGAGCTGTACCGGGAGGGGCGCATGGTCGATCAGGCAGCCCTGGCCGAATTCATCGACTCGGGTCACTTCACCGCCCACATCAAGCGCATGCGCACCATCTACCGGGAGCGGCGCGACATCCTGCTCGAAGAGCTGGATCGCCACCTGGGCAACAGCGTCCGGGTATCGGGCGGCCACGCGGGCCTGCAGCTGCTGTACTGGTTCAACACCCCCCTGGACGATGCCGCCATGGCCGCCGATGCCCTGGCCGAAGGCGTGGTGATCCGCCCCCTGTCCCTCTACTACATGAACCAGCGCCTCAGCCTGCCGGGCATGAATCTGGGCTTTGCCGGTGTGCCCGATGAGCAAATCCGCCCGGCGGCCGCCAAGCTGGCCAAGGTGGTTGAAAAGCACCTGAAGCGGGGTTTTCGGCCCTAGCCCATCCTCGCAGGATTGACGGGGCTGGGGCGTTGCGTTTTCATCCTATGACGAATGCTTGGTGTGCGGCTCCCCCGCCTGCTTGCCTGACTGACTTTACCCACCCATCCACCCACCCATCCATCATGTCCAACATCATCCGGGAAGCCCGTCCCGCCGATATTCCGGCCATTGCCGTGCTGTTCGATCTGTACCGCCAGTTTTACGAACAGGCCCCCGATCTCGCTGGGGCCGAGCAGTTCATCCGCGCACGCCAGACGCGCCAGGAGTCGGTGATCCTGGTGGCCGAGGCGGAGACTGGAGTGGGCCCCGGCGGCGCCCGTGGCCTGAGCGGTTTCTGCCAGCTCTATCCCAGCTTCTGTTCGGTCGAGGCCCAGCCCATCTACACCTTGTACGACTTGTTTGTGCACCCCGAGGCGCGCCGTACGGGCCTGGGGCGCCAGCTCCTTCAGGCCGCCGCTGCCCGGGCCGCCCAGGATGGCAAGGTGCGCATGGATCTCACCACTGCCCGTACCAACACCCGCGCCCAGGCCCTCTACGCCGCCGAAGGCTGGGTGCTGGACGAGGTGTTTCTGGCCTACAACCGGCGCGTGCCCGGGAGGGGTTGAGCGGAACGGCGCTGCGCTGAGCACGCGCCCCTCCGCCCGTCACCCACCCATCACTTCCCCGTAACGCCCTTGCAGCATCCGGCCGCAACACTGGCGGGATGGATGCCGATCTTGTCTGTCAGGAAATCGTGAGCCGTGCCATGGCCCTCCGGGTGGCCGTGGTGACGGAGACTTATCCGCCTGAAATCAATGGGGTGGCGATGAGCACTGGCCGTCTGGTGGACGGGCTGGTGGCCGCTGGCCATCGGGTGGATCTGATCCGCCCGCGCCAGCCCCAGGAGGGGCGAGCATGGTTTGAGGAAGATACCGAAGGCATCGACCGGGTGCTCTCGCGGGGCATTCCGTTGCCCCGTTACGCCAACCTGCAACTGGGCTTGCCGGCGCGCAAGCTGCTCATGCGGCGCTGGGCCCACCAGCGCCCCGATGTGGTCCAGGTGGTGACCGAAGGCCCCCTGGGCTGGTCGGCCCTCACGGCGGCGCGCAAGCTGCACCTGCCGGTGATCAGCGAGTTTCACACCAACTTCCACAGCTACAGCCAGCATTACGGCGTGGGCTGGCTCAAGCGGCCAATTGCGGCCTATCTGCGCAAGTTCCACAACCGGGCCGACCTGACCCTGGTGCCCACCCGGGATCTCCAGCGGGCACTCCAGGCCCATGGGATTCCCCGGGTCGAAGTGGTGTCGCGGGGGGTGGATACCCGTCTGTTCGACCCCGCCCGGCGTAGCGAGGCCCTGCGCAGCAGCTGGGGCCTGGCCCCCGGCGAACTGGCGGTGTGCCATGTGGGGCGCATTGCCCCCGAGAAAAACCTGGCCCTGCTGGAAAAGGCCTTTGCCGCGATTCAGCAGCGCCTGCCGGCGGCCCGCCTGGTGCTGGTGGGCAGTGGCCCCGCCGCCGAAGGGCTGCGCGCCCGCTGCCCCGGCGCGGTGTTTGCCGGTTCGCGCAGTGGCGAGGATCTGGCCGCCCACTACGCCAGCGGCGATCTGTTCCTGTTCCCCAGCCTCACCGAAACCTACGGCAACGTGGTGGCCGAGGCCCTGGCCAGCGGCCTGCCCGTGGTGGCCTACCGCGATGCAGCGGCCAAGGAGCTGATTACCCCCGGCCAGGAAGGCTTGCTGGCCGAGGCCGGAGACGAGGCGGGCTTCATCGCCCACGCTCTTTCTCTGGCCCTGTCCCCCGAGTTGCGCCAGACCATGGCCCTGGCCGCCCGGGCCCGGGTGGCGGATCTGGCCTGGCAGTCGATAGTCGAGCGTCTGGTGAGTCTGCAACGGCAGGTCATCCTGTCGGCCCCCCTGTTTGCCCGGAGGTAATCCCCATGTTTGCCCTGCCTGCCCGTCTGCAAGTGCTGGATGATCGTCTGGCCGTCCGTTCCAACCGGCTGTGCCGCTATCACCGGCTGCGGGATTTCCTGCGCGGGGTGAGTCGGCTGGGCGATGGGGTGGCTTGGTACACCCTGCTGCTCGGGCTGTGGTGGCTGCAGGGCGGGGCCGCGCTGCCCCTGGTGCGCCATTTTGTGATTTCCGGGGTGCTGGGGGTGGTGATCTACAAGCTGCTCAAGCGCCACACCCTGCGCCCGCGCCCCTACGAGGTGGTGACGGACGTGGTGTGCGCCGGCGCGCCGCTGGACAAATTCAGCTTTCCCTCGGGCCATACCCTGCACGCGGTGAGCTTCGCGCTGGTGATCGCCCACCACGTTCCGGTGCTCGCACTGCCGGTGTTTGTGTTTGCTGCCCTGGTCGCCATTTCGCGCCCGGTGCTGGGCTTGCACTACCCCAGCGATGTGCTTGCCGGAGGGGCAATTGGCGCCCTCCAGGCCCACCTGATCCTGGGCTGGATTTGATCTGGTCAAATTAATACAGCTGTTTGATCTGATTAACAAAAAAATATTTTGTGCGCTGCACAAAAGTGCTTGCAATTGGGGTTGTGCGATGCAACAATGCAGCCATACCGAAATCCCTTCGGAACCCCACCACCTGGACATTGAGGAGATCGTCATGACCATCAGCCCCGAGCAACTCGTCGCCACTTCCAAGGCCAATGCCGAAGCCGGTCTGAAGACCGCGACCACCTTCGCCACCACCTTCTTCTCCGCCGTTGAGCGCGTCACCAGCCTGAACCTGGCCACCGCCCGCAACGCCTTTGATGATGGCCTGGCCTTCTCCCGTTCCGTGCTCGCCGCCACCGACCCCAAGGCCATCGTTGCTCTGCAACTGGCTGCCGTGACCCCCGTCGTTGAAAAGGGCGTGGCCTACGGCCGCAACCTGAGCGGCATCGGCGCCGACGCCCAGGAAGAACTGACCAAGCTGGTTGAGTCCGAAGTCGCCGTGCTGGGCAAAAACGTGGAAGTCGCTGTGGATGCCCTGTTCAAGAACGCTCCCGCCGGCACCGAACCCGCCCTGCAAGCCGTGAAGACCGCCCTGGCCAACGCCAGCACCGCCTACGAAGGCGCCTCCAAGGCCGTCAAGCAAGTCGCCGCTGCCGCCCAGGCCAGCGTCGAAAAGGCCACCGCCGTCGCCGTTGAGAGCGTCGACAAGGGCACCAAGGCTGCCGCCAGCGCCCTGAAGGTCTAAAAGCACCAGACCCCCGGCCCCAACCGGAAGGCCCGCCCCCTGCAAAGGGGGCGGGCTTTTTTGCGTGCACCGTCGGTCATGGTGTGCATGTTGGGGTCTGCCCTATAGCCCCATGTCGCCAAAATCTGCCTACAATGGCTTCCCGCCGGCCTGTATCAAAATTGCACAAAAAACAATCTGGCCGGCGGATTCCACTACCCAAAGGAGACAAAACATGAGCGGTGTTTTCATCAAGACCCAGAAGGGCCAGGACGCCATGAACCAGCGCCAGGGGATGCATCCCAAGGTGCGCCGGGTGCTGATCTGTGTGGACGGGCGACGTTCGCTGGATGCGCTGTGTGCGCTGGCCCCTGCCGAAGACGTGCTGGAGGCCGTTGCCCTGCTGGAGCAGGAGGGCTACATCGAGCAGCTGGGCGCCGAGGCCCTGGCGACCGAGGACGAGGCCGCCCAGGCCGGGCGTCTGCAAGGGGCGCGGGA
>JAJTBM010000304.1 GCA_021286885.1 Rhodocyclales bacterium | reverse complement strand
GCATCGCCGCCCAAGAGCTCGCCCGCCATTTTGAGGCGCAGAAACTGCTGGAAAAACTGTTTGCCCGAAGCCACCGGCTGCCACAGGAGCACGCCGGCATCCAGCTCAGCGGCCAGCGCGCAGGCGAGCAAGCCACCGCTACGCAGGCCCCACAACCACAGGGGCGCGCCCTGGGGAGCAACCTCGGCCCGCAGCCAGGCAGCGGCACGGCGGGCATCGTCGAGCCAGGCGGCCCAATGGGCATCGCCGTGGTCGCCGCTGCTGTCACCGCAGCCCAACAGATCGAGGATCAGCACGGCATAGCCGGCCTGGGCCAGGGCACGGGCCTGGAGGGCCACCAGCCGGCGGGATTTGTTCATCTCTTCGGCAAAGGCCGGCAGATGGAGCACCAGGCCACGCACAGGCTGGCCCGGAAGCGGAGAATGGAGGACGCAGTAGCGTTGCCCCGCCTCCCCCGGCATGAAGAAGGCGCGGGCAGTCACGGCGGGCTCAGCCCTCAAGCTTGGTGCGCAGGAAGTCGATGAAAGAGCCGACGCTGGCAAAGGTGCTGCCGTCGATCTCGTCGTCTTCGATGATGAAACCAAAACGCTCTTCCATGGTGGTGATCAGGGCGACCACGGCCATGGAGTCCAGTTCGGGGATAGCGCCGAGCAGGGGAGTCTCTTCGGTAAATTCAAAGGCCCGACCGTTCAGACTCAAAATTTCATCCAGAATCCCAAGCGCTTCCTGTCTGATATCCACACAACCTCCTAGGGGGCATTTAGCGGGCGCCGACAGATGCGAGCCCATGCCGTTAAAAAAGGCCGATTATAGGGCAGATCCCGCAAAGCGGCGTGAAATGGCGCACGTCGCCGCCCGGGAGGCTGCTTTTGCAACACAAACCGTGAATACTTGGCGCACATTTTGGCGCCTACCCGGCAGAAGCCCCGAATCCCTTGCCAGACCTAGGCTCCGGCGGTTCCGTGACATATTTCTAAAGCACCTTTGCGCGCGTGGGGGATGATGCCACCGCCAGACCCAACCCTGGCTGCCGCCCCCAGAGGCGTACAGCCCCCCTCCAGAGAAACCCCAAGCCCGATCCCATGCACGTTCTGCTCCTCGACAATTTCAGTGACACGAGAAAGCACCTCAGCGCATCCAGCAGCCCCGGGCGTGAGGCGCAAGACATCTTCTTTGCGCAGGAATGGTTCGAGAACCTTGCTCAGCATGGTTTCGACACCGCCGCCCAACTGCGCCTGTGGGCCTTCGAACAGGAAGGCCGGCTGGTGGGCTGCGTGCCCATGGCCGACGGGGTGCGCACCGATGCGCCCTTTGGCAGCACCCTGGGCAGCCTGAGCAACTACTACAGCTGCCTCTACGGCCCCATCAACCCGGGCGAAGGCCTGCCCAGCGAGGCATGGGCCAGCCTGGCCAAGGCCATCCGCCAGCACCCGGCACGCTGGCCGGTGGTGGAGTTTCACCCCCTCGACACCGACAGCAGCTTCTACCGGGGCATGCTCGCCAACCTGCACGCCGTAGGCTACTGGGTCGATACCCTGTTCTGCTTCGGCAATTGGTATCTGGACGTGGCCGGGCGGGATTACGCCCAGTACCTGACGTCCCGCACCTCCAAGCTGCGCAGCAACATCACCCGCGCCCGCAAGAAGCTGGACGCCACCGGCGCCTGGGAAATCCAGGTCATCACCGACGAAGGCCCGGCCCTGGAACACGCCATCCGCGAGTTCGAGCGGGTCTATAACCTGAGCTGGAAGCAGCCCGAGCCCTACCCCGAGTTCATCCCCGGCCTGTGCCGCATGGCTGCACGCCAGGGCTGGCTGCGCCTGGGCCTGCTCAACTACGAAGGCCAGGCCATTGCCGCCCAGCTGTGGTTTGTGGTGAATGGCCGGGCGCTGATCTACAAGATTGCCTACGATCAGGCCCAGTCGGCCCTTTCCGCCGGGGCCGTCCTGACCGCCGACATGATCCGCCGCGCCATCGACGAAGACCGGGTGCACGAGGTGGACTACCTGAGCGGGGACGACGCCTACAAGCGCCACTGGATGTCCCACCGGCGGGAGCGTTTCGGTATCATCGCCTTCAATCCCCGCACCCTGGGGGGCCTGATCGCGGGTGGCCGGCATTTTCTGGGCAAGCGGATCAAGCGCTGGCGCGCCGCCCTGGAAGCCCGCCGCACCCCGGCTGCCGAAGGGGCCGCCGCCCCCGCAGACCCGTCCTGACCGCGTCGGCGCCATCGCCCGACGCCTCCTTTCTTCTGTCACCGAACACCGCGAACACCATGACGGATTCCACCCTGCTGCACGAACTGCCTGCCTTTTCCGCCGCCCGCAACCCGGATGCCGGCGCCCTCACCGACGGCAAGGAAACCCTGAGTTACGCGGCCCTGCAGGACGCCATCAGCCGCTACAGCCAAGGCCTCATCAGCGCCGGGCTCAAAAAGGGCGAGCGGGTCGCCATCTACCTGGAAAAACGCTTCGAGACGGTCATCAGCAGCTTTGGCACCACCGCTGCCGGCGGTGTGTTCGTGCCCCTCAACCCCCTGCTCAAGGCCGAGCAGGTGGGCTACATCATGCAGGATTGCAATGTCCGCATCCTCGTCACCTCCAGCGAACGCCTGGCCACCCTGGGCCCGGTGCTGGCCCAATGCCGGGATCTGCACAGCCTGGTGATCCTCAACCCGGGGCCGAATACCCTGTTCATTCCGGGGCTCCAGCAGATCTCCTGGGAAAGCCTGCTCACCGCCCCCGTCGGCCACAGCCCCAAGCCCCATCGGGTGATCGACACCGACATGGCGGCCATTCTTTACACCTCCGGCAGCACCGGCAAGCCCAAGGGCGTGGTGCTCTCCCACCGCAACATGGTGGCCGGAGCCAAGAGCGTGGCGTCCTACCTGGAGAACCGCGCCGACGACGTGATCCTGGCCGCCCTGCCCCTTTCGTTTGACGCGGGCTTCAGCCAGCTCACCACCAGCTTCCATGTGGGCGCCCGGGTGGTACTGCTCAACTATCTGCTGCCCCGGGATGTGCTCAAAGCCCTGGAGCGGGAGAAAGTCACCGGCCTCACCGCCGTGCCGCCCCTCTACATCCAGCTCTCCCAGCTCGAATGGCCGGCGGGGATCACCGAGCACCTGCGCTACTTCGCCAACACCGGCGGGCGCATGCCGCGTGAAACCCTGGACGCCCTGCGCGCCCGCATGCCGCGCAGCCTGCCCTATCTGATGTACGGCCTCACCGAGGCCTTCCGCTCCACCTACCTGCCCCCCGCCGAGGTGGATCGCCGCCCCGACTCCATCGGCAAGGCCATCCCCAACGCCGAAATCCTGGTGCTGCGCGAAGACGGCAGCCCCTGCGCCCCCCACGAGCCGGGCGAACTGGTGCACCGGGGCGCCCTGGTGGGCCTGGGCTACTGGAACGATCCGGCCAAGACCGCCGAACGCTACAAACCCCTGCCCGGGCGCGAAGCCGGCTTGGTGCTGCCCGAAATCGCGGTGTTTTCCGGCGACACGGTGCGCATGGACGAAGAGGGCTTCCTCTACTTCATTGGCCGCCGGGACGAGATGATCAAAACCTCCGGCTACCGGGTGAGCCCCACCGAAGTCGAAGAAATCCTCTACGCCACCAAGCTGGTGGGCGAATGCATCGCCTTCGGGGTGGACCACCCCGCCATGGGCCAGGCGATCCAGATCATCGCCACCCCGCCCGGGGCCGAGCCCCTGGATGTGGCCGCCCTCCTGGCCGAATGCCGTAAGCAGATGCCCGCCTACATGGTGCCCCAGGGCATCGAAGTGGCCACCGGCCCCCTGCCCCGCAACCCCAACGGCAAGATCGACCGCAAGACCCTGGCCACCGCCTGGGTGGAACGCCCCGCGCCGCCGCCCTGCTTCTGTGCATTGACCGAGATTTGAAATGACCCAAACGCCCGTGCGTATCCCCCCCCGCCACGCCCCCATGAGCCAGTTTCCGGTGGCAGGGGCCGAACTCCTGATCGGCGGGATTCCCCTCACCCGCCTGGCCGCCCGGGTGGGCAGCACGCCCTTCTACGCCTACGACCGCAGCCTGCTGGATGGCCGCGGGGCCCAGCTGCGCGCCGCCCTGCCCGCCACCGTCAAGCTCCACTACGCCATGAAGGCCAAC
>JAJTBM010000303.1 GCA_021286885.1 Rhodocyclales bacterium | reverse complement strand
CCCGGGCCTATTACCTGTATGTGCCTTACCGGGACCAGGCCAACATTCCGGTGTTTGATTCAGGTACCTTTGATTTCAACTTTGCCCAGATTTTCTCGGAGAACATCTTTACCGGAAACGACCGGATCGCCAACGCCAATCAGCTGACCACCATGGTTCAGTCCAAGCTGATCAACCCTGGCACCGGGGGAGAGGTGATGCGGGCGGCGATTGGGCAGCGTTTTTACATGGCCGACCAGGAAGTGACTCTGCCGGGCATCACCCCACGTACGGGCAAGGAGGCCGACTGGTTGGCTGCCTTCAGCACCACGCTGATGAAGGACACCAGTTTCGATACGGCCTGGCAATACAACCCCCGGGATGACCGTACCGAGCGCTTCAGCTCCACCATCCGCTACCAGGCTGGCCCGGCCCGGATGTTCAGCGCGGGCTGGCGCTACCGGCGCAACTACGCCACCGACGTCAAGAATCCTGACGGCTTCCGGGATATCGACCTGATTGCCCAGTGGCCCCTGTGGAACAATTGGTACGTGGTCGGGCGCTACAACCGCAACCTGCGTGACCATCGTTTGACCCAGGGGATCGGCGGTGTTGAATACAATGCGGGCTGTTGGGTGTTCCGGGGCGTGGTGCAGCAGATCACCACCAGCGCCACCGACGTGAATCGTTCCATCTTCTTCCAGATCGAGTTCAATGGCGTCGGTAGCCTGGGGGCCAACCCCCTGTACTCCCTGCGCCGCAATGTGCCCGGCTACACCAAGATCAACGACGGCACCACCGCGCTCTCGAGTGATGACGATGACTAACCCCGCAGCAAACTCTGCCGCACCTCCCCGTCGAAAGCTTCGCCCCGCTATGAAACTGATCGTCTCCCTGCTCGCCGCAGTCCTGCTGGCCCCCACCGCCCAGGCCGCTGGCCGGGCCGTTGAAGTGGACCGCATCGTGGCCGTCGTCAACAACGAAGCCATTACTCGCTCCGAGCTGCAACAGCGGCTGGCCCAGGTGAGTCAGCAGCTCACCCGCCAGGGCATTACCCTGCCGCCCGTTGAAGTGCTCGAAAAGCAGGTGCTGGAGCGCCAGATCATGGAGCGCCTCCAGATCCAGACCGCCGCCGATGGAGGGATGCGGATTGATGACGTGGCCCTCGACCGGGCCCTGGGGCGGATCGCCGAGAACAACCGGATGTCCCTCTCCGATTTCCGTCAGGCCCTGGCCCGGGACGGTATGGACTGGGAGCGTTTCCGTGAGGAGATCCGCAATGAGATGCTGATCACCCGGGTGCGGGAGCGCGAAGTGGATGCCCGCATCGTGATCCCCGATGCCGAGATCGAGCGTTACCTGGCCAGCCCTGACAACGAAGCTCAGGCCCAGGAAGAGTTCAATTTGTCCCATATTCTGTTCCGGGCGCCAGAAGGCGCCAGCCCTGAGCAGCTCTCCCGCCTGTACGCCAAGGCCGAAGCGGTGCTTGCCCGGGTGCAGCGCGGCGAGCCCTTCGACAAACTGGCGGCCAGCTACTCGGATGCCCCCGATGCCCTCACTGGCGGCAATCTGGGCTGGCGTAACAGTGGTCGGCTGCCCGGGCTGTTTGCCGAGGCCGTGGGCGGGCTCAAGCCCGGCCAGAACTCCGCCATCCTGCGCAGCTCGGCGGGTTTTCACATCATCAAGCTGATGGACAAGCGCGGCGGCAGCGCCAAGGCGGTGCCGACCCAGGTCCAGCAGACCCACGCCAGCCACATCCTGATCAAGACCAGCGAAGTGCTGTCGGATGCCGACGCCCAGCGCCGGCTTGAAGAGCTGCGCGAGCGCGTGACCCGGGGTGGCGCCAAGTTTGCCGATCTGGCCCGCCAGTTCTCGGCTGATTTTTCGGCGGCCAAGGGCGGTGATCTGGGCTGGATCTACCCGGGCGATACCGTGCCCGAGTTCGAACAGGCCATGGACGCGCTCCAGCCGGGCGAGCTCAGCAAGCCGGTGCGCTCCCCCTTCGGCTGGCACCTGATCCTGGTGGAAGAACGCCGGGTGCAGGATGTGTCTGCCGACCGCAAGCGCGCCGCTGCCCGCAACGCCCTGCGCGAACGCAAGCTGGACGAGGCTTACCAGGATTGGCTGCGCCAGCTGCGGGATCGGGCCTACGTAGAGTACCGTCTGGATCAGCAACAGTAAGTTTTGGGTATTCCCCGCGTTTTACGTATCCCAAGTATTCCGCGCATGCCCTTTCTTCCGGCCCCGCCCCGTGCGGGGCCGTGCCGTTTGAGCCGCCCCCGGGCGGTGCCGGCCTCTTTTTTTCAGGATGCAAGATGAGCGATAAGCTGCCTGTTCTCGCGATTACCAGCGGCGAGCCCGCCGGGATCGGCCCCGATCTGTGTGCCGCCCTGCCCGAAGCGGGCCTGCCGGCCCGGCTGGTGGTGCTGGGGGATAGGGAATTGATCACCCGCCGGGTGCAGGCCCTCAAGCCCGGCCTGGAGGTGGTGGATTACCAGCCCTGGTTGCCCCGTCCCGAACACGCCCTGGAGGTGCTGCACATCCCCCTGCGGGCGCCCGCCCAGGCCGGGGTGCTGGATGCCGCCAATGGCCGTTACGTGCTGGACATCCTGGATCGGGCCATTGCCGGCTGCAAGAGCGGCGAATTCGCCGGGATGGTCACTGCGCCGGTGCACAAGGGCATCATCTGCGAAGGGGGCGTCGAGTTCTCGGGCCACACCGAATACCTGGCCGAAGCCACGCACACCCCGTTGGTGGTGATGATGCTGGTGGGCGGCGGGATGCGGGTGGCCCTCGCCACCACCCATCTGCCCCTGCGTGCGGTGCCGGACGCGATCACCCGCCCCTTGCTGACCGATGTGCTGCGCATCCTGCACAAGGATCTGCGTGCCCACTTCGGCCTGCCCAAACCCCGCATCCTGGTGGCGGGCCTCAACCCCCACGCGGGGGAGGGCGGCCACATGGGGCGGGAGGAAATTGACGTGATCACCCCCGTACTCGACACCCTGCGGGCCGAGGGCATGCAGCTCGCCGGCCCCCTGCCCGCCGACACCCTGTTTGTGCCCCATCACCTCAAAAACGGCGATGCGGTGCTCGCCATGTACCACGACCAGGGGCTGCCGGTGCTCAAGCACGCCAGCTTTGGCGGTGGGGTGAATGTAACCCTCGGCCTGCCCATCATCCGCACCTCGGTGGATCACGGTACTGCCCTGGATCTGGCCGGCACCGCCCAGGCGGATCCGGGCAGCCTGTTTGCCGCAGTGCAGCTGGCCATTACCATGGCCCTGCACCGGAGGGCTCGGGCATGCTGAGGCGCCATTTTGTGGGCGGCGGTCTGGCGGCCCTGGGCCTGGCCGCCTGCCAGCCGCAAGCCAATGTACGCCCCGAAGCGACTCCCGCCGCACTGCCGGCCAAGCCCAAGCTGGCCCTGGCCCTGGGGGGCGGGGCTGCCCGGGGCTTTGCCCACATCGGCGTCATCAAGGTGCTCGAAGGCAACGGCATCCAGCCCGATATCGTGATCGGTACCAGCGCCGGTTCGGTGGTGGGCGCCCTCTACGCGGCGGGCCACAATCCCTTTGAGCTGCAGAAGCTGGCCCTTCAGCTGGATGAGTCCGCCGTCACCGACTGGAGCCTGTTCGACCGGGGCTTCATCAAGGGCAATGCGCTGGAGCGCTTCATCAACACCAACGTGGGCAACAAGCCCATCGAAGGCCTCAAGCGCCGCTTTGGCGCGGTGGCCACCGATTTTCAGACCGGCGAGCCCATCGTGTTCCAGCGTGGCAACACGGGCACGGCGGTGCGTGCCTCGGCGGCCATTCCGGGGGTTTTCACCCCCGTCACCATCAATGGCCGTGAGTACGTGGATGGGGGCCTGGTGGCGCCCATCCCGGTGCGCGAAGCCCGTAGCATGGGGGCCGATCTGGTGATTGCGGTGGATATTTCCAGCGTGCCCAGCGGCAAGAAAAATCAGGGCACCCTGGATCAGCTCCTGGACACCATCTCGATCATGGGCGCCGCCCTGGGCAAGGTGGAGCTGGGGGCTGCCAGTGTGGTGATCCGCCCCGAACTGCGCGGCGTCGCCGCCACCAATTTTCAGCAACGCAACGAAGCCATCCTGGAGGGGGAGCGCGCCGCTCAAGCGGCCCTGCCTCGCATCCGGGAACTGCTG
>JAJTBM010000302.1 GCA_021286885.1 Rhodocyclales bacterium | reverse complement strand
GGGCACCAAGGTTTCCAAGAGGCCGGTTTTACCACCGGCCTTTTGTTTTCGGAGCTTCGGGTTTTTAACCTGGTTTCGAAACGAGCAAAAGTAAATTTGACGGATCAGCTTTCCTCAACTATACTGCGCTCCCTTCGATTGATTCTTCAGTCGAACCCCGGGAGTCCGGCGCCAGACCTGCCAGGGTCTGCACTCCTGCAAAGGACGCCACTTTCCGGTATCAGGCACCCAACGGACGCGGGGTGGAGCAGTCTGGCAGCTCGTCGGGCTCATAACCCGAAGGTCGCAGGTTCAAATCCTGCCCCCGCAACCAATCCTCCGGGTGTCGCATTGCAGTTCATCTGCCTTGCACCACTTCAGAAGTTTCCGAATGCGTCCTTAGCTCAGTTGGTTAGAGCGCCACGTTGACATCGTGGAGGTCGGCGGTTCGACTCCGTCAGGACGCACCATCGCTGTAGCGCTTCCAGTTTTCCCGAATTCAAAAAAGCTTTTACCGCACCCTCCGTATGGACAGGCGCGGATTTGTCGTTTCTGCCGCAGCCTCGCAGCCTTCCTCTACCCTTGCATCAAGCGCAGGGCCGTCAGTACGAAGAAGCTGGCGCAGACCCGGCGTGGCCCGGTGCTGGGGCTGCGGCCTTGTCTGGCGACCAGTCCTGCCACCAGCACATACGCCAGATCAAACACGTAGCCCCAGGCCACCAGCAGGGCGCCCAGTACCAGATACTGCATTTCCAGGTTTCCGCCCGGCTGGACAAACTGGGGCAGGAGCAGCCCGCAGAACATGAAGGCCTTGGGGTTGAGCAGATTGGTCAGCAAGCCGCGTCCATAGGCGCGCCCCGCGCCGGGGGCCTGGCTTGGGGCTGCTGCTACCGGGGTTGCCGTGGATGGGGTGGAGCGGGGCAGGATGCGCCAGGCCAGCCACAGCAGATAGGCTGCCCCCAGCCAGCGCAGGGCGTCCAGGGCGAGGGGATGGGTTTGCAGCAGGGCCGCCAGCCCCAGCCCCGAAGCCAGTACGTGCAGGCTGCGGGCGCTCGCCAGTCCGGCGGCGGTGGCCAGCCCCGCCCGGCGCCCCCGTTCCAGGGTGGTGTGGGTGATCAGCACCATGTCCGGCCCGGGCAGCAGATAGGCGGCCACCAGGGCGGTGCAGTACAGCATCAGGTCTGAGGTTTCCAGCATGGCAGGCTCCCGGTGACGCCCTCGGGCGTGTTCAGCATCCAGAAGGTGTGCATGGTGCGCCGGGCGGGGCGGAATTGCCTTGCTTTTGCTGCCCGCAAAATGGCCATAATGGGGCAGATTCTTGTGTGGAAACGCTGTTATGGAAAACACTCTTCCCCTGTCTGGGCTGGATGACATCGACCGGGCCATTCTTGCCCGGCTCCAGGCCGATGGCCGCCTGTCTAATGCCCGTCTGGCCGAGCAGGTGCATCTGAGCGAAACCCCCTGCTGGCGTCGCCTCAAGCGCCTGGAAAGTGAGGGCTATATCGAGGGCTACCAGGCCCTGCTCAACCCCCGCAAGCTGGGTTACGGGGTGGTGGCCTTTGCCCAGATCAGCTTTGGCAACCACGCGGGGGATGCGCCCCAGCGCTTCGAGGCGGCGGTGCGCCAGATCCCCGAAATCCTTTCCTGCCACAACACCAGCGGCGAATGTGATTACCTGCTCCAGGTGGTTGCCCCCGATCTGGAGGCCTACGGGCGGTTTGTGCATCAGGTGCTGCGCCAACTGCCGGGGGTGACGGCGATCCGCTCCAATCTGTCCCTGCGGGAGGTCAAGCGTTCGGGGCGTTTGCCCCTGGGCGATGAGACGCCCGCGCCCTGACGCGGGAACCCGGCGCGGATTTCCTTGCCCCAGGCTGTGTTCGCGTTTTTTAGGTGCCTGCCCCGATGTCTTCGCTTTCGTTTTTATGTGTTTTTTCCGCCCGTGTGCGTACCTGGGCGGCGCTCGCGTGCGTTGCGGCTGGCATGGCCGGCCCGGCCCTGGCGGCGGATGCACCCGAGCCCCCGCACGCGCAGCCTTTACAGCTCATCCCCAGCCTGGATCTGCCCCGTTACATGGGGCGCTGGCATGAAATTGCGCGCTTCCCCAACTGGTTTCAGAAAGACTGTGCGGGGGATTCCAGCGCCGATTACCAGCTCAATGCCGATGGAACGGTGCAGGTGCTCAACCGCTGCCGGCTGGCGAATGGCGAATTCAAGGAAGCCCTGGGCCAGGCCCGCCGGGTGGGCGCGCCCGGTTCGCCCCGGCTCCAGGTACGCTTTGCCCCCGCGTGGCTGTCTTTCATCCCCGCCGTGTGGGGGGATTACTGGGTGGTCGATCTGGACCCGGCCTACCAGCTGGTGGCCGTGACCGAACCCCGCCGGGAATATCTGTGGGTGCTTGCCCGCAGCCCCCAGGTGCGGGAAGCCGACTACCGGGCCCTGCTCGAACGCCTCCGGGCCCAGGGGCTGGATGTGGCCCGTCTCCAGCAGAGCCGCCCGTTCAGCCCTGAGCCGGCGCCGGCTGGCGATATACCAGCACCTTGAGGGCCCGCTCGCTGGAAACATCCACAAACGCCGCCGGATTGGCCAGCCGCTCCACAAACACCAGCCCCGGTGCCAGGCTGGCCACCTGTTCCTGCAAAAAGTCCGGCCCCAGCTTGGGGGAGTTGAGGCACAGCAGCGCGTGCCCGCCCGGGGCGAGCAGGTCGGGCAGGCGGCGGATCAGCCGGGCGTAATCCTTTTCGGCCACAAAGCTGCCCTTCTGGTAGCTGGGCGGGTCCATCACCACCAGATCATAGGGGCCGCTGCGGGTGATCTTGCCCCAGGAGCTGAAAATGTCGTGGGGCAAAAAACTCGCCCCCCGCTCCAGCCCGTTCAGCAGATGGTTGCGCTTGCCGATGGCCAGCGCCCCGTCGCTCATGTCCACATTCACCACCTGCCCGGCCCCGCCCAGCAGGGCCACCACCGAAAACGAGCAGGTGTAGGCAAACAGGTTGAGCACCCGGGCGCCGGGGCGGGTGGCCACGTATTCCCGCGCCCAGCGCCGCCCTTCGGCCATATCCAGAAAGAAGCCATGATTCAGCCCCCGGGGCAGATGCACCCGGAAGCGGGCGCCGTTTTCGCTGACCACATGGGGCTCAGGCACGCTCCCCGCCATGACCCGCGTTTCGGCCTTCACCTCCTGGCGCAGCTGATACACCCAGTTGAGCGGCGCATCCGGCGCCAGCACCGCCCAGCGCGCCGCCAGGGCCGCCCCGATGCGCTCCAGTTCGTCTTCGGCCACGGGCTGAAAACTGGTCAGCAGCCACACCGGCGCAAAGTAATCCAGGGTCAGATGCTCACACCCCGGATAACACCCACCCCGCCCATGAAACAGGCGCTGGGCATCGGTGGGCAAGGGCAGGGCGGCAATCGTGTCGAGCAGGGCATGCATGGCAGCGGAGCAACAAGCTAAAAGTGGGGTGGGGCGGGAGTGTAGCGGAGGGCGAGCGTTTGAATGGGATGGATTTGCCCGGACTTCTGCACATAAAAAAAACCCCCGACCAGCGGGGGTAAAGGTGCTGCTGTCCGGGAGGGAGAGGACTTATTAGCGGTGCTGGAAGCTCTGCAGCACGGTGAGCAGGCTGGTCAGGTTGTCTGCCACGCCGCCCTGGGCCACCTTTTCGGTGGCGGCTGCGCCGGCCATGGTGTTCATGCTGTAGATCTGCATGATGCCCATGTTGGCGGCGGCCTGGGCCAGGGTGTTCTGCTGCTGCTGGGCCGACACGGCATTCTGGAACAGGATGCCGGTGGAGTGAGCCATGGTCTGGTAGATGGAGCCCATCGCCATGGCGGGGGCTTCGGCCAGCACCTTCACGTTGGCCTGGGTAACGGCGTCGGTGATCTGGTTATTCACAGCGGTCGGAAAACTCATGCTTTATCTCCGGGCTTAGCGGTTCTGGAAGGACTGGAGCACCGTCATCAGGCTGCTCAGGTTGTCAGCCACGCCGGCCTGGGAGACCTTCTCGGTGGCGGCGGCATCGGCCATGGTGTCGACGCTGTAGATCTGCATCACGCCGGTGTTGGCAGCGGCCTGGGACAGGGTATTCTGTTGTTGTTGGGCAGAAACCGAGTTCTCGAACAGGATGCCGGTGGAGTGGGCCATGGTCTGGAACATGGCGCCCATGGCCATG
>JAJTBM010000301.1 GCA_021286885.1 Rhodocyclales bacterium | reverse complement strand
GTTGGCGGGCGCTTGGGCAGGGGGATTGGGATCAAGCAGGTTGCCGGCGGGGTCGAACTGAAAGCGTTCCTGGCCCCGGGGCGTGGCGGCTTCCAGCAGGCGGCCCACCGGGTCGTAGCGATAGCTGAGGCTGCCCGCGTGGCTGTCGGCGATCTGGGTGAGCTGGCCGGCGGCGTCGTAGTGGTACTGGCGCTGCCAGCGCGTGGCGCCCTCCAGCTGCTGGGTGCTGAGCCGCCCGGCGGGGTCGTAGACCAAGCGTTGCTGGAGCGTGTTGCCCAGGCTGCGCTGGGTTTCCCGGTGCAGGGCGTCCCGCTCCAGGTGGAAGATGTCGCGCTGGCCAAACAACAACCCGTGCACATGGCCGCTGCCGTAGTTGAGCACATCCACCCGATGCCCGTCCGGGCGGATGCTGGCGATGCGGTTGCCTAAAGGGTCGTGCTCGTGCAGCCAGCGATAGGTTTGCCGCTGGCCGAGCAGGTGGTAGCCGTGGTGCTCCTCCACCAGGTTGCCGGCGGGATCGTAGCGCCAGTGCAGATGGGCATTGGCATTGCTGGCCTTGTAGAGCCGCCCGGCGGGATCGTAGCCGAAAGTTTCTTTGCCACTGGCGGTGCTGCGCTCCACCAAACGCCCGGCGCGGTCGTAGCGGTAGTCGGTGCGCGTCTCGCCTTCGAGCTGCACCGCCAGACGGCCGGCAGGGTCGTATTGGTAGCGGGTGGTGTTGCCGTCAAAGCCGGTTTCTGCCAGCAAACGGCCAACACGGTCATATTCAAACTGGTAGGCCCGATGGTTTTCGTTGATCAGGCTGACGAGCCGCCCCAAGCGGTCGTAGCGATAGCCAAGGCTATGGCCATTGGCGTCGGTCCGCTGGGCCAGCCGCCCAGCCTTGTCGTAGCTGTAATGGGTGCTGCGGCCCAGGGGGTCGGTGAGTTTGAGCAGACGGGATTCGGCATCATGCGTGAGGGCTGTGCTGGCACCGTCCGGGGCGATGATCGATTCGAGTGGGCCGTGGGCGCTGTAGCGATACTGGGTGACGTTGCCGAGGGCGTCGGTAATGCTGATGGTACGGCCACGGGGGTCATAGTCCCACACGGTGCTACTGCCGGAGCAATCGGTGTAGCTCTGGAGCAGGCCATCCGGGCGATAGGCAATCTTTTTAGTGCCACCCTTGGCATCGGTAATGGCCACCGGCAAGCCCTGGGCGTTATAGGCATATTGGGTGAGATGGCCCAGGGGATCTGTTTCTTTGACGAGTTGGCCCTTGTCGTCGTAAGCCCGCTTCCAGACTTCCCCCATGGGATCGATGATTTCAACCAGATTGTCTTGAGCGTCGTAGCTGAAATGAACCTCGCTACCATCTCGCCGCCCGTGCAGGCACATATTGCCCTGGGCGTCATACGAGAAACGCTCCTGGCTACCATCGGGGTAAATGTGGGAAATCAGGTTCTTATCGGAGTCGAAATCAAACCATTCTTCCTTGAAATCGGGGTAGATGATCCGGTAGTTATATCCACCCTCATCAAAATAATATTCGGTGACATGGCCATGGGCATCGGTCACGTAGGTCAGGTTAATGCGCGGATCCCAGGCGAGACGCACATCCAGACTGCCATCATCTGCATATTCACGCACGGCCCGCGCTTTATGGGTACTGCCATCCCATTCCAGTGTGATTCCCCGCCCGGTACGGTCGGTATAGCGGGTCAACAAATGGTGTTGATAGGCGTAGCTCCAGGACTCGCCATTTTCGTCAACGGCAGCGAGCAAGTCGCCTGCATCAAGGGGCTCAAGCAGCGCCTGGGACGGCTGGGGCGGGGTATAGCGGTATTCGGCCAAAGTACGCAGCGGGCTGGAGGTTTCGGGGTCAAGCAACACCACCTGCTCAATCCGGCCCTGGGCATCATGGCTTAAACCCACCACAAAACCGGCGCTGCTGACCAACTGCACCAAACGGCCTTCCCGGAAGTTCATCGCAATGCTGTTACCGGCCCGGTCGCGCATCAAGGCCAGGCGGAAACGATCCCCTTGGCGCTCGTACAGATGAACCCTGTCCTGGGAGAAAGTCTGGGACAGGAGGTTTTCTGAAAGCAGCATCAAGGTATAACCTTCGACGCTGTCTTTATGGGCTTTGCCTTCCTCCAGTGTGGGGTAGTCAATGCTACGCCCGCGCTCATCCTGGTATTCCAGGCCCTCGGGCTTAATCACAAAGCAGGCAAGATACGGCAAAGTCCAACGGGCGGCCAATTCACCTTGGGCATCATGCCCGGCAAAATTCGAGCGGTAACGCCGCTGCCAGACAATCGGCAGCACACCCGGCAAAGAAAAATCGGTGTGGGCAAGGCTTTCTTCGCCCAAGGCAAAACCGATGGAATTCGCACTGCCCGCACAACTACAAGCAGGCCCATCCCCCTTGATGGGCTGCTGAGTTTTGCTAACCTCGGGGGCCTTCCCGCTTTCATTATTGTGGACTTTGTTTGTTTTGGTATTGGAGGCGGCACCGGTCTTAATGGGAGGCAGCTTGCGAAATGCTTTTTTCAGCTTGGCCAAGAGGGGCTTGAGGTGGCTGGCTGCCATATCGAGCAGTTTTGCACTGAGCTGAGCGGCCCACTTATTGATCATGGCTCCCAGCACGCGCATCTGCTGGGCCAGCTTGCTTCCCTTGAGGGATTGATCCAACTGACGGGCGCCCGCCACAGTCAGCGCAGCGGCGGCCTCTTGGCCCGCCTCTTTGGCCGCGTTTTCAACGGCCTGCAGACTTGCACTGATTGTTCCCCAAAAGCCGCCTGCATTGGTCTTTTCCAGGTCATAACGCACGACTGGCGTTTTAGGAAGGCGCTTCTTCACATAACTCTCAAGCTGCCCGGTACCCATGCTGTTGAGCAGGCTCGCAAAATCCTGCAGGATGCCTGCCCCATGTCCAGCGCATTGTTTGAGCGCCGCATCCAGCTTGCCTTCTACAAAGCCAACCCACTCTTCCGGCGTGCCTTTGTAATACGCGCCCACCATCGAAGCCAGTTTGGATGCCAGCGCAGCTTCAATTTCTGCCTGAGCCCACTCTTTGCCAGAACGGCGCAAGGTCGTGGCACACAGCTTGAGGGTGGGTCGTGCTCCGGCCTTGAACAGATTGCCCGCCGCAGGCACCACCCCCACCAGATCAACGCCCAGGAACAACCAGTCAAATACATCAACCTCTTCGTTTCGGCTGGATTTGTCGGACATTTCGATAATGTCCATCAGCACGTCGGCAATAGAGATCAAATTACCCACCACCGGAATGGTGGCCGCTACCGCCCCCAAGCGCTCCAGGGTAACATGCCCATCGCTGATCTTGCGCAGCCATTTATCAAAGTTGTTCCCTGCCATTTGCAGGGTTTGGGCAGCGACTTGAGGCGTCGCATCAATAACAGCAACAGGGGCAGCGGTGGTCATGATGATGAGAAATTCCAACTACGGTCAGGCAATAAATAGAGGTACGCGGCACGCGGGCGCGAGGCATGACAAGGATCAGGAGCGTTTGAGCGATTTGAGGCTGCGGGCCCCCGTCAGCAATTTGCGAGCGGCATCGGCCAAACCACCGCTGCCCTGGCTTCCGAGCAAACCTGAAAGCTGTTGCTTGGCTTGGGCCTGAACAGCAGCACCGGCCTGTTTTTCAACTTGCGCTGCAATAGCCTCAGCCCCATCCGGCAAGGCCTGGAACGGAAAAATATCCTGGGTATCCTGGTGCGGACGCCCCAAAAACTGCACTTCGGCCGGCCCCAGGGGCAGGCCATTGACCATGGCCTTGCCACTACCATCCAGCACGCCGCTGTGCTGAACACCCAGTGCATCGGTGAGAATGAACTTGCCCTGATTCATCACCGCGCCATTGGCAAAATCATGCACCACTTGCAGGTTGCCGGTACCGGGCTGGGGGAAAGTCGGCGTGGGCGTGCTCAAACTCGCCCCCCCACTAAAATCATGCTTCGCCCCCTTCACACTCACCGTGCCGGGGCAATGGATTTCAATATTTCCACCCTTAATCCGGATATAACCACCGCCACTGGTGAGGAGCAGCTCTTGGCTGGCGGCGATTTGGATTTTGCCTTTGGCAGCAGTGACATTCAGATCCTGATACGCCGTCAGCTCCATTTCCCCACCCTGGGCCTGCACCTGCA
>JAJTBM010000300.1 GCA_021286885.1 Rhodocyclales bacterium | reverse complement strand
CCTGGTGGCCATTGGCTGCGACTTCATCCAGGGCCCCCTGATGGGCGCTCCGATGCCAGCAGCCGACTTCGATGCGCTGCTGGCCCAGGGCCAGGGGCTGGACCCCAGCCTGCTCGGCGGCCCCAGCCCGGAGCGCACCTTGCTGCTGGTGGATGATGAAGAAAACATTCTCTCCTCCCTGCGCCGCCTGCTGCGCCGGGAGGGCTACACCATTCTTACCGCCGTGGGTGGGCACAAGGGGCTGGAGGTGCTGGCCACCCACCAGGTGGACGTGATCATTTCCGACCAGCGCATGCCGGGCATGACCGGCGTCGAGTTCCTGCGCAAGGCCAAGGATATGCAACCCAATTCGGTGCGCATGGTGCTCTCCGGTTATACCGACCTGCAATCGGTGACGGATGCGATCAACGAAGGGGCCATTTACAAATTTCTGACCAAGCCCTGGGACGATGCGATGCTGCGGGCCAACATCGAGGAGGCCTTCCGACGCAAGGCCCTGTCTGACGAAAACAATCGGCTGGGCGAACAGGTGCACAACGCCAACCGGGAGCTGGCGCTGATGAACGAGCGTCTGCAAAGCGTGGTGGCCGAACGGGAACGCCGCCTCAGCATAGAAGAGGCTGCCCTCAACCTGGCCCAGGAAGCCCTGGCCGCCCTGCCGATTCCAATCCTGGGCATCGATCCGGGCGGGTTGATCGCCTTCGCCAATCCGGCCGCCGACGCCCTGTTCCCCCTGTCTGCACCGCTCATCGGCCTGCAGGCCGAAACCAGCCTGCCGACAGAGGTGCGGGACTGCCTGAATACCTCGGAAACCACGCCCTTGCGCCTGAATGGACACTGCTTCCAGGTGCGAGCCCACCCCCTCGGCGCCAGCCCCGAGGCACCGCCTCGGGGCACCCTGCTGAGCTTCATCCCTGAAGGGGTTGCCCCATGAACACCATCCAGCTCATGCCACTGGAGGCCATCGAGTGCGGTGCCATCCTGGCCGAAGCCGTGCTGGACGCCCAGGGGCATGTGCTTCTGCCTGCAGGTCTGGCCCTGGAAACCCATCATCTGGAAGCCCTCGCACGCAGGGGGATCACCACGCTGAGCATCCAGCCCGACACCGACGCCCAGGAGCGCGCAGCCCGCCAGGAAGCCCTGCGTCAGCGGGTGCTCTACCTGTTCCGCCACACTGCGGCAGAGCCCAGCGCCCAGGCGCTGCTGCACGCCACCCTCGCCTTTCGCCTGGAGCATCTGCAATGACGCTGCCCTGCCTGACCGACATCACCGCCCGCATCCAGGAGCTGCCCGCCATCAGTGGTGTCACCCTGGATCTGCTGCGCAGCCTGAACGACGGGGAGGCCGACATCGACGCCCTGTCCCGGCGCATCTCCCAGGATCAGGCCATTGCCGCCCGGGTGCTGCGGGTTGCCAATTCGCCGTTTTACGGGCTGCAGATGAAGGTGGGCAGCCTGCACGATGCGATTGTGGTACTGGGGTTCTCGACCGTGCGCTCTCTGGTGGTGGCCGCCTCGGTAGTGTGCGCCCTACCGGCCACCCACTGCCCCGGCTTTGATGCCGCACGCTTCTGGCGCCACGGGGTAGGCACGGCAGCAGCAGCCCAGGCCCTGGCCCGGGCCCTGGGACGCAACCCCGACACTTCCTTTGTGGCCGGGCTGCTCCATGACATTGGCCGGCTGGTGCTGGTGGTGCTGCTGCCCGCCGAATACGCCCGTCTGTTGCAACAATCCCGCCAGGAAGACCGGCGTTTGGTGGATGTGGAGCAGGAGGTGCTGGGGTTTGACCACGCGGGCGTGGGCGCGGCCCTCGCCCAACGCTGGAATTTTCCCGAAGCGATCCGGGAGGCCCTGGCCTACCACCATCAGCCTGATCCTGCCGCAGGCCATGGCCTGGCCAGCTTGATCCATTACGCGGATGCGATTGCCCAGGCCCTGGATCTGGATGAAGCGGAAGATAGCCAGATGCCCCATCTGGATCAGGCCGCCGTGGATGCCCTCGGGCTGGACAGACAAGCGCTGAACACCCTCCTCGCCGAGACCCGCGTCCGCTTTGACAGCTATCGCCTGATGCTTTGAGCCCCATGAATCATTCTCCTTATCCGCTCCCCGCCAGCCTGTTTCCGCTGGCCGACTCCCTGACCTCGGGCATCGTGCTGCACCGGGGCGACAAGGTGCTGTTTGCCAACAAGGCGATGGCGCGCCTGACGGGTTACGCTGCCGACGAACTGATCCATATGGATTTCTGGGCTTTCTTTCCAGACCCGGTACGCAACACCATCCGCGACCGGGGGCGCGCCCGGCTGAAGGGCGAACACCCCACCGCCCGCTACGAAACCATGATCACCACCCGGGCCGGCGAAGACCGCTGGGTGGAGCTGGTAACCTCCACCGAAGACGTGCAGGGGCTGCGTACCATTTTGTGCAGCTTTATCGACGTAACCGAGCGCAAACGGGCCGAGGCCGCCCAGAAGCAAGTCCAACAACTGCTGGCCCAGATCATCCATAGCGATCCGGTCGCCACCCTGGTGATCAACGCCAAGCACGTGGTGACCCACTGGAACCAGGCCTGCGAACTCATCACCGGCGTGCCTGCCAACGAAGTGCTGGGCACCCGGCACCAGTGGAAGGCGTTTTATCCGAGCGAGCGCCCCATCATGGCGGATCTGATCATTTCTGCCGACCAGACCACCCTGGACGCCCTCTACCAAAGCAAGAAACTGAGTGCATCCAGCGTGATCGGCGGCGCTTACGAAGCCGAAGATTTCTTTCCCCAGATGGGCGAGCACGGGCGTTGGCTGTTCTTTACCGCCGCCCCCCTGCGCAATGCCCTGGGCGAGGTGATTGGTGCCATCGAAACCCTCCAGGACATCACCGCCCGCAAAAAGGCTGAACACGAGCTGCTGCGCATGCATGCCGACCTGGAGGCCAAGGTGGCCCAGCGCACCGAGCAATTGCAGCAAGCCAAACGCTCCCTGGAGCAGGACATCGTGCGCCGGGAAGAGGCCGAGGCCGAACTGCTCAAGCGTTATACCGAACTCACCGCGCTGAACTGCCAGCTCCAGGAAACCCAGCAGCAGCTGGTTCAATCCGAAAAAATGGCTTCCATCGGCCAGCTGGCGGCGGGGGTGGCCCACGAAATCAACAACCCCATCGGTTACGTGAACTCCAACATCCGCAGCCTGAAAAGCTACGTCAATGACATTCTTGGGCTGGTGGAAGCTTACGAGCTGCGCGAAAGCCTGTTGCCTGCCGACCAGCTCCAGAGCATCAAGCAGGCCAAGAAGGCGATGGACTTCGAGTTTCTGAAAGAGGACGTCACCCAGCTGCTGGCCGAATCCGAAGAAGGCACCGAGCGGGTGCGCAAGATCGTGCAGGATCTGCGCGACTTCTCCCGCTCCGAGACCACCCAGGATTGGCAGGCGGTGGATCTGCGCGTGGGGCTGGACAGCACCCTCAACATCGCCAGCAACGAGATCAAATACCGGGCTGAAGTCAAACGCGAATATGCCGATATCCCCCTTGTGGAATGTCTGCCCTCGCAACTGAACCAGGTCTTCATGAACCTCTTCGTCAATGCCGCCCAGGCCATGCCGGAAGAACGCCGGGGCACCATCACCGTCCGCACCGGGATGAACAGCCCCGAGCAGGTCTGGGTGGAGGTGGCCGACGATGGCAAGGGCATTCCCCAGGAGATCATCGACAAGGTGTTCGACCCCTTCTTCACCACCAAGCCCGTGGGCAAGGGGACTGGGCTGGGCCTCTCCCTGTCTTACGGGATCATCCAGAAACACCAGGGCCAGATCACGGTCAGCAGCACCCCGGGGCAAGGCACCACATTTCGCATCACCCTGCCCGCTCACCGCCCGACGCCTGCCGGAGCCAATCCATGAATGACGTATCCGCCGAGGAAACCCCGCCCTTCACCATCCTGTGCGTGGATGATGAAGCGAACATCTTGTCTGCCCTGCGTCGCCTGTTCCGCCCCCAGGGTTATACCGTCCATGTGGCCAACGGCGGCGCCGAGGGCCTGGAGCTGTTGACCCGGGAGCATGTGGATCTGGTGATTTCAGACATGCGCATGCCCGTCATGGACGGGGCTCGCTTTCTGAGTGAGGTGCGCCAGCGCTACCCCGATACGGTACGCCTGCTGCTCACCGG